>CAZGDZ010000327.1:0-2992 GCA_964524855.1 uncultured Macromonas sp. | reverse complement strand
TTGCTTCTTTCGAAGTATGCATTAAAGTGCATGTTTTGGGGTGACCCAAAGTTAAGGGTTTTCCCCAGCCCACGTTTTTTCAACGACAACGATATGGTTCACGACACCGCCGCGCCTCCCGACGTTCTGCCCCCTGGCGCACCAGCTCAGAGTGACTTCAGTCCCTTGGGTTTGGTGGCTGCGCCCCTGGCCGACGACGCCGAGGAGCAGCGCAGTCCCTTCCTGGTGGCTTTGGGTGAAAGGGTGCGCACCCTGCGCTCCCGCCGGGGCATGACGCGCAAGGCCGTGGCCTTGGCTGCTGATGTGTCCGAACGGCACTTGGCCAACCTGGAATATGGTTCGGGCAATGCGTCCATTCTGGTGCTGCTGCAGGTGGCGCGTGCGTTGCAATGCTCCTTGGCTGAATTGCTGGGGGACATCACCACCTCGTCGCCCGAATGGCTGCTGATCCGCGAACTGTTGCAGGGTCGGGAGGAGGCGGACCTGCGCCGGGCGCGGATGCAGTTGGTGGACCTGTTTGGCAGTGACGGTGCCGACGCGCAGGGGCGCCAGGCCCGCATTGCGCTGATCGGTCTGCGTGGCGCGGGCAAGTCCACCCTGGGCCAGCGCTTGGCCGATGACCTGGGTTACCCCTTCATCGAACTGAGCCGCGAGATCGAGCAGTTCGCCGGTTGCAACATCAGCGAAATCCACAACCTGTACGGCACCAACGCCTACCGCCGTTACGAGCGCCGTGCGCTGGAGGAGGCGATCCAGATCTACCCGGAGGTGGTGATTGCCACGCCCGGCGGTCTGGTGTCGGACTCGGCCAATTTCAACCTGTTGCTTCAGCATTGCACCACCGTGTGGCTGCAGGCCGACCCGGCTGACCACCTGGCGCGGGTGGCTGCGCAGGGTGATATGCGCCCCATGGCCGCCAGCCGCGAGGCGCTGGAAGATCTCAAGCGCATTCTGGACGGCCGCTCGGCTTTCTATTCCAAGGCCGATTTGTCGTTCAACACCAGTGCCTATGCGGTGGATGACGCCTTTCGCGCCTTGCGGCGAGAGGTGCGTCAGTTGGTCCGCTTGCCGGCCTGAGGGGTTGGGTATGCGGGTAAATACCTAATTAAATGCACTAAAATGCATTTGACGGCGCCAAGAGGTGTGCAGTATTATTCATCCATCGAATGCACTCCAGTGCATGTAGTTTGAGATGCCCACCCAGGAGCCCGCCATGACCCAGAACCCCGTCACCAATCCCCGCGTGGATTACCAGACCACGCCTGCACAATACAAGCACGTCACCCTGTCGTTTGACGGCGAAGTGGCCACGCTGGCGCTGAACATCAATGAAGACGGTGGCCTGCGCCCGGGCTACAAGCTCAAGCTCAACAGCTACGACCTGGGCGTGGACATCGAATTGCACGACGCACTGCAGCGTATTCGTTTCGAGCACCCGGAAGTCAAGTCGGTGGTCGTCACCAGCCTGCGCGACCGCATCTTCTGCTCCGGCGCCAACATCTTCATGCTGGGCCTGTCCAGCCACGGCTGGAAGGTGAACTTCTGCAAGTTCACCAACGAAACCCGCAACGGCATTGAAGATTCGTCGAAGCACAGCGGCTTGAAATTCGTCGCTGCCCTGAACGGTGCCTGCGCTGGCGGTGGCTACGAGTTGGCCTTGGCCTGTGACGACATCGTGCTGGTGGACGACCGCTCCTCCAGCGTGAGTCTGCCGGAAGTGCCGCTGCTGGGTGTGTTGCCCGGCACCGGTGGCCTGACCCGCGTGACCGACAAGCGCCACGTGCGCCACGACCTGGCCGACATCTTCTGCACCAGCGTGGAAGGCGCGCGTGGGCAGAAGGCCGTGGACTGGCGCCTGGTGGACGCGATCGCCAAGCCGGCGCAGTTCCAACAGGTGGTGCGTGAACGTGCCGAGAAACTGGGCGCGGGCAGCTCCCGCCCAGGCGCCGGTGCCCAGGGCGTGGCCCTGACCCCGCTGCAGCGCACCCTCGAAGCAGACCAGCTCACTTACAACCACGTCACCGTGGAGATCGACCGTGCCAAGCGCCTGGCCACCTTCACCGTGAAGGCCCCCACCGGTGCGCAGCCTGTTGACATCGCCGCCATCTTGGCCGCCGGTGCCAATTGGTACCCGCTGGCCATGGCCCGCGACCTGGACGACGCCATCCTGCACATGCGCACCAACGAGCTGGACATTGGCACCTGGGTGCTGAAGACCACCGGCGACGCTGCTGCGGTGCTGGCCAGCGATGCGACCCTGCAGGCGCACAAAGACCACTGGTTTGTGAACGAAACCATCGGCATGCTGCGCCGCACCCTGGCGCGCCTGGACGTGTCCAGCCGCAGCCTGTTTGCCCTGATTGAAGCGGGCTCCTGCTTTGCGGGCACCTTGGCCGAACTGGCCTTCGCCGCAGACCGCGCCTACATCCAGGTGCTGCCCGACACGCCCGAGCAGCAGCCCACGCTGCAACTCAACGACTTCAACTTTGGCCCCTACCCGATGGTCAATGGCCAGTCGCGCCTGGCCCGCCGCTTCTATGAAGAAGAGGTGCCGATGGCGGCCGCCAAGGGCGCGATCGGCCAGAAGCTGGATGGCGACGCGGCCGCTCAACTGGGCTTGGTCACCGCTGCGCTGGACGACATTGACTGGGCCGACGAAATCCGCCTGGAACTGGAGCAGCGCGCCGCCATGTCGCCCGATGCGCTGACTGGCTTGGAAGCCAACCTGCGTTTTGCCCAGCAAGAAAACATGTTCACCCGCATTTTTGGTCGCCTGACCGCGTGGCAGAACTGGATTTTCCAGCGCCCCAACGCCGTCGGCGAAAAAGGCGCCCTGAAGGTGTATGGCAAGGGCGACAAGGCCCAGTTTGATTTCAACCGCGTTTGATCTACCAAGGAGACTTTCTCATGTCCGGCATCAACTACAGCGAAAAAATCCCCAACAACGTCAACCTGAGCGAAGACCGCACCCTGCAGCGCGCACTGGAGCACT
>CAZGDZ010000326.1:2119-2994 GCA_964524855.1 uncultured Macromonas sp. | reverse complement strand
CAGGGTTTCGGCGGCGGCATCGCGATTGGCGGCGACCCGGGCCGGATCGTCGCCCGAGCCGTAGCCGCAGTTCAGCGAGGCGAAGATGCCGCCGCTGACGCCGCCCCGGCGCGTGAAGAACCCGTGGCACACGCCCGATGCCTTGGAAAAGGCATTGCTGGCCTTGCAACCTGTGGCACACGAGCGGGGCGGACGGCTGTGGTGTGTGGTCGGCTGCGGCGGGGACCGTGACCGCAGCAAGCGCCCGTTGATGGCAGCTGCCGCCGAGCGCGAGGCCGCCCGGCTGGTGTTGACCAGCGACAACCCCCGCAGCGAAGACCCGTTGTCCATCCTGCACCAGATGCAGGCTGGGTTGAGCGAGCCGGTGCGTGCCATGGTGGAGCCGGACCGGGCAGAGGCCATCGCTCAGGCGGTGGCGCTGTGCGACAGCCGCGATGTGGTGCTGTTGGCTGGCAAAGGGCATGAAGACTATCAAGAAACGGCCGGCGAAAAGCGTCCGTTCTCCGATCTCGTGGAGGCGCGCAAGGCTTTGCAGCAGCGCGTTTCAAGCCACCCGGGAGGTGCGGAATGATGAATTTGAGTGAATGGTTGCCGCGCTTGACGGGTGCCCGAGTGGTGGGCGACCTCGCAGGGGTGCAGGCGACGCGCGTGCACACCGACACCCGCACGCTGCAACCGGGCGACCTGTTCGTGGCCCTGCGTGGCGAGCGCTTCGACGGCAATGACTTCGCCGCGCAGGCGGCGCGGGCAGGGGCCTCGTTGCTGCTGGTCGAGCGTTGGGAGGGCCAAGTGCCGGACCAGGCCGCGGTGGTGCGGGTGGGTGACGGACTGCTGGCGCTGCAGCGGCTCGCCCACTGGCACCGCGCCCGGCTCGA
>CAZGDZ010000326.1:0-2109 GCA_964524855.1 uncultured Macromonas sp. | reverse complement strand
CTGCCCGGCAGGCAGGTGCCGTGGCCGCGCTCGCGGAGCGCGGGTTGGCCGAGGCGGGCCTGTGCGGTCTGGAGGTGCCCGACAGCCGTGCCGCTTTGGGCGAACTGGCCCGGCTGTGGCGCGCTCAGCACGCACTGCCGGTGGTGGCCGTCACCGGCTCCAACGGTAAAACCACCGTGACCCAGATGGTGGCCAGCATTCTGCGGGCGCAGGTGGGCGAAGCCGCGCTGGCCACTCGGGGCAACCTGAACAACGACATCGGCGTGCCCCTGACTGTGCTGCGCCTGACGGCCGCGCACCGCTTGGCGGTGATCGAGCTGGGCATGAATCACCCGGGTGAAATAGCCGGTTTGGCCGCCATCGCGCAGCCCACGGTGGCCTTGGTCAACAACGCCCAGCGGGAACACCAAGAGTTCATGGCCACGGTGGAGGCCGTGGCGCGGGAAAACGCGGCGTGCTTCGATGCTTTGCCGGCCGACGGCGTGGCCGTGTTCCCGGCGGGCGATGCCTACAGCCCGCTGTGGCAGAGCCTGGCCGCTGGGCGCCGCACCGTCACTTTTGGTGAAAGTCCGGCCGACGTGGTGGGCACCGCCGACTGGTGCGATGGCGCGTGGCAATTGCAGGTTCAGACGCCGGCTGGCGCATTCCAGACCGTGCTGCAGATTGCCGGCCGCCACAATGTGCGCAACGCCTTGGCCGCCACGGCATGTGCTTGGGCAGCGGGCGTGCCATTGGCCGCCATCGCCGAGGGCCTGCGGCAGTTCGAGCCGGTCCAGGGGCGTTCGCGGGCCATCACCCTGCAACGCCAAGGTCAGCCGGTCACCCTGGTGGACGACAGCTACAACGCCAACCCCGACTCGGTGCGCGCAGCGATCGACGTGCTGGCCGAACTGCCGGGGCCGCGCTTGCTGGCCCTGGGCGACATGGGCGAAGTGGGCGACCAAGGCCTGGCTTTCCACGACGAGGTATTGCGCCACGCGTTGGCACAGCCCATCGAGCACGTGCTGGTGAGCGGGCGCTGGATGCAAGCCGCCGCCGAGCCGCTGCTGGCCGGTGCCGGCGGGCGCTTGCAGGTGTTTGACTCGGTGGACGCTTTGGTGCCCGCCGCGTGCCAGCGTTGGCCGCAGGTCAGCAGCGCGCTGGTCAAGGGATCGCGCTTCATGCGCATGGAGCGGCTGGTGCAGGCACTGCAAGCCGCCGCCGAGGGACACGACACGGAGGGTTCGACCCATGCTGCCTAGTCTGGCTTTGTGGTTGCAGGAGTTGGGCCCCGAGTTCGGCTTCCTGCGGGTGTTCCAGTACCTCACCTTCCGCGCGGTGATGTCCGCCATGACCGCCTTGCTGCTCGGCGTGGCGGTGGGGCCGTACTTCATCCGGCGCCTGACCGAGCTCAAGATCGGCCAGCCGATCCGCGAGTATGGCGTGCAAAGCCACCTCAGCAAAAGCGGCACACCCACCATGGGCGGTGTGCTGATCCTGTTCTCGATCGCGGTGTCCACCCTGCTGTGGTTCGATTGGAGCAACCGCTTCGTCTGGATCGTGTTGCTGGTGACGCTGGGTTACGGCGCCATCGGCTGGGTGGACGATTGGCGCAAGGTGGTGCGCAAAGACCCGGAAGGCATGCGTTCGCGGGAAAAGTATTTCTGGCAATCGTTGATCGGCCTGGTGGCGGCGTTCTACCTCGTGTTCGCCATCTCTGAAGGCTCCAACCAGCGGGTGTTCGAACTGTTCATCAACTGGGTGGCCTCGGGTTTCACCATCGACCTGCCGAACCAGACGGGCCTGATGGTGCCATTCTTCAAGGAAATCAGCTACCCGTTGGGTGTGCTGGGTTTTGTCATCCTCACCTATCTGGTGATCGTGGGTTCCAGCAACGCGGTGAACCTGACCGATGGGCTGGACGGCTTGGCCATCATGCCGGTGGTGATGGTGGGGTCGGCATTGGGCATTTTTGCTTACGTGACGGGCAATGCCGTGTTCGCCAAATACCTGCTGCTGCCGCACATTCCGGGCACTGGCGAGGTGCTGATTTTCTGTGCTGCCATGGCCGGCGCGGGTCTGGCCTTCCTGTGGTTCAACGCCTACCCGGCCCAGGTATTCATGGGTGAC
>CAZGDZ010000325.1:0-3030 GCA_964524855.1 uncultured Macromonas sp. | reverse complement strand
TACATCTTGGCGTAGTCCTCCATGGGCTTGTCGTTGGGGGTCGCCCATGCTGCTTTGGTGTTGTCGTTAGGGGGCATGCCAACCTTGGTGTTGGACGGCGCAATGGGCTGCTCAAACCACTTGTTCCAAATTTTGGCCACTTCGCCGGACTTCATCATGGCGATCACGGAGTCGTCCACAGCCTTCTTGAAAGCGGGATCGTCCTTGCGCATCATGATCGCGATCGGCTCGACCGACAACACTTCACCAACGATCTTGAAGTCAGCCGGGTTTTTGGCGCGTGCAATGTTGCCAGCCAGAATCGCACCGTCCATCACGAAGGCGTCGGCACGGCCGGTTTCCAGCAGCAGGAAGCTGTCCGCGTGGTCCTTGCCGAACACTTCTTTGAAGTCCACGCCATTGGCGCGCTCATGGCGGCGCAAGGTTTGAACCGATGTAGTGCCTGTGGTGGTAGCCACGTTTTTGCCACTGAGCTGGTTGATGGAGTTGATGCCAGAATTGGCTTTGACGGCAATCCGTACTTCTTCCACGAAAGTGGTCACAGCGAAAGACACGTCCTTCTGGCGTGCTGCGTTGTTGGTGGTGGAGCCGCACTCCAGGTCCACCGTGCCGTTCTGCACCAACGGAATACGGTTCTGAGAAGTCACCGGTTGGTACTTGATGTCCAGCTTGGCCAGGCCAAGCTGCTTTTGAACATCACCGAGCACGCGCTCACAAATCTCCACGTGGTAGCCCACAAATTTGCCATTGCCCAAGGTGTAGGACAGCGAGCCCGAGCTTTCGCGAACGCCCATCGTCACAGAGCCTGAATCCTTGATTTTTTTCAGGGTGTCAGAGGCCTGCGCCATGACAGCGGTGGTGGCCAGCAGGGCCGACATGGCCAAGAGGGTCTTCTTCATACGAACTCCTTCATGAGGTTGAAACGAGGGGAAATGAGTGATCAGCCGGTTCAACCCAGCGGCTGATCATTGGGGGATCGGTAGAGTTGTAAAAGCGCGTCTGGCGGGGGCCAATTCAAATTAGGGCCACCGTCGGGCAAAGGCGATTGAAACCACCGCTGGTAAATGCGCAACGCTTCGCCGGAGCGCATCAATGTGGTCAAACTGCGATCGACCAGCGCCTTGAACGCGGGGTCGTCTTTTCGCATCATGCAGGCATACACCTCGGGCGCCAGTGGTTGCCCCACCACCACCCAGTCTTCGGGTTGATTGACCTTGGCACGTTGCCCATACAACAGCGCTTCGTCCATCAAAAACGCTTCTGCACGGCCTGCCTGCAGCATGGCAAAGGCCTCTCCATGATCGCGCGACCGCACCACGTCGAAACGGGAGCCGGTGGTTTCTGCGTGCAGCATCAGAGCGCGTTCGCTGGTGGTGCCTGCGGTGACCAATACCCGTCGGCCTTTCAGGTCGGACAGCTCTTGAATACCCGAGCTGCGCGGCGTCAACAAGCGCGAACTGGTATGGAATATGGACACCGAGAACGCCACCTGACGGGCCCGCTGGCGATTGTGGGTGGTAGAACCACACTCCAAGTCCACAGACCCGTTTTGCACCAGAGGAATTCGGTTTTGGGATGTGACGGGCACCAACCGGACCACCAGCGCGGGAAGCTTCAGCTCCGCACGTACCTCTTGCACCACACGAAGCATGAGGTCATGCGAATAGCCGACCACTTGACGGCGAGCGTCGTAGTACGAGAAGGGCACCGACGATTCGCGATGCCCCAAGCTGATGGTTGCCGTCTGTGCGATGCGTTGCAGCGTGGGCGAAGCCAGTGCATCAGCGTGCACTGGCAAAGCCGCGCAGAACAAGCTGCACAAGAAGACGAAAAACGAGGTGTGAATGCGCATGGTCTGCGCTGTTTAGCGCAAGGCCCGTGCCATCTGGGGTTAACCCTCGCAAATCACCACATTGGCGCTGATTTTTCCGTCGTTTGGTGCAAGTTTCCCGGAGCTGGTGCGCGACCAGGAACGGGTTTCCGTACGAGAAAAAACACCTAGTACGGATTCCCGTATGTCCGGCTGCACCTCAACCCGCCTTCACATTCCCCGCCTTCACCACCGCCGCCCAGCGCGGGATCTCGCTCACGATCAGGTCTCGGAACGCCTGGGGGTTGGACGGCATGGGCACCGCCCCTTCGTTGGCCAGGGAGCGGGCCACCTCGGGCGACGTCAAGGCCTTGTTGATTTCGGCGTTGTACTGCGCCACCAGGTCGGCCGGCGTGCCCGCTGGGGCCACTACACCGTACCACTGGTCGGCGTCGAAGCCGGGCATGCCCATTTCGGCCACCGTGGGCACGTCGGGCAACGAGTCGATACGCTTGGCGCTGGACACCGCCAAAGCCCGCAGGCGACCGGAGCGGATATGGGGCAGCACGGCTGGGGAACCGGTGCAGGTGGCATCGACCTGCCCGGCCATCACGTCGGTGATGGAGGGCGCAGTGCCCCGGTAAGGGATGTGCAACATGAAGAACTTGCCCTGCTGCTTGAGGAATTCAAACGCGATGTGCGCCGCGCTGCCATTGCCGCCGGACGAGTGCGTCATGCGCCCAGGGTTGGCCTTGGCTTGCGCGATGAACGCTTTCAAATCCTTGGCGGGGGCTTGTGCGTTGACAACCAGCACGTTGGGCACGTTGGCCACCCAGGCCACGGGGGTGAAGCTCTTGACCGGGTCGTACGCCAAGTTGGGGTAGATGGAGGGGTTGACCGCCAACGTCCCGATGTGCCCCATCATCAGTGTGTTGCCGTCCGCCGTAGACTTGGCCACTTCGGCCGCCCCCAGCGAACCGCCCGCACCGGCACGGTTTTCCACAATCACATTGACGCCCATCTGGCTGGCCAGGCGGGCTGCGATGGCGCGGCCCAGGATGTCGGTGGAGCCACCGGGCGGAAATGGCACCACCATGCTCACGGTGCGGCTGCTTTGCGCAAGCAAGGCGGGAGCAGCCACCATGGCTGCGGCGCCCAAAGAAAACTGACGACTGTTGAGGCTGGCGATGCGAGCAATCATAGGAAACAGAAGGAAAGGT
>CAZGDZ010000324.1:0-3045 GCA_964524855.1 uncultured Macromonas sp. | reverse complement strand
CGGTGTGGTACAGCCAGTCGGTGCGCGGGTTGCCTATGCAGTACAGGTAGCCCACGGGAATGTGACTCCAGGGGTAGTTGTCGGGCGGGCCGGCTTCGAGCAACAGCACCCGGCGGTGGGGGTCCGCGCTCAGGCGGTTGGCCAGCAGGCACCCGGCGGTGCCGGCGCCAACGATGATGTGGTCGAAGGGGGTGGCGTCCATGTCTCGTCTAAGCCCGTTGTATGTGTTGTGGGGCACTTTACCCATTTGGCCGGTGCTTGACCAATGAGATTTTTGGCTGTTGGATATAAGCCGGTTTAATATGGCTCCATGGACATTGCCGCTTTCAAAGTGTTTGCCGCCGTGGCGCGCGAGGGCAGCCTGTCGCGGGCGGCCGAGCGGCTGCACCTGACCCAGCCCGCCGTCAGCCTGCAGGTGAAGGCCTTGCAAGAACGGCTGAACCTGCAACTGTTTGAGCGCACCCCGCGTGGCATGCGCCTGACGCCCGACGGCGCCGCGCTGCTGCCCCTGGCCGACAAGGTGCTGGAGGCGCAGCGCGAGTTTGTGGGCGCCGCGCAGCGCATGCATTCCCAGGTGCGTGGCACGCTGGGCATCGGCACCATTCTGGACCCGGAGTTCACCCGCTTGGGCGCGTTCCTGAAAACGCTGGTGGAATCGGCCCCGCACCTGCAAACCGTGCTCCGCCAAGGCATGAGCGGCGAGGTGCTGGCCCGGCTGGAGGCGGGCGAGCTGGATGTGGGGTTTTTTCTGGGCGACCCGAACGAGGACCGGGTGGGCGCGCCGTTCAAGGTGCGCGCGCTGACGCCGTTCACCTACCGGGTGCTGGCGCCCGCAGGCTGGGGGCCGCAGGTGCTGGGGCAGGACTGGCGCGGTCTGGCCAGTTTGCCGTGGATCGAGACGCCCGCCGTGTCTGCCCACCACCGCCTGTTGCGCCGGGTGCTGCAACCGTTGGGGCTGGCGGTGCGCCGCGTCGCGCAGGTGGACCAGGAGGCGTCCATGCTGGACCTGGTGCGATCCGGGGTGGGCCTGAGCCTGGTGCGCGATTCGGTCGCCATCCGCGAGGCCCAGGCGCGCGGCCTGGTGGTGGCTGACCGGGTGGCGCTGGACTGCGTGCTGAGTTTCGTGTGCCTGAGCGAACGGGCGCAAGAGCCGGCGATTGGGGCGGCGTGGGGGGCGCTGGAGGGGGTTTGGGGTTGAGAACGATCACCAACGCGAAGCAGCGTAAAAAAATGCACTGAAATTTTCCGTATCGGTTTTTGATACGGAGGGGCGGCATGATGAGGTAAACCAATCAGGGAGTTTGCTCATGCTGTCGCGCCATTTTTCACGGTTTTTCCAGGGTCATGCGGACGTGCCAGTTTTGCGGGTTTGCGGTAGCATGGGCAAAAAATGCAAGGGAGGAACGGGCGAATGAATTTCTCGCAGTTGTCAGAGGGCGCTAGACTACTTTGGGCCAAGAGTGGTGAGCCGCAGGGGCATGGCTTGTTGGCCCACATGTTGGATGTGGCTGCCGCAGCCGAAGTGCTGCTTCAGCACGAGCCGCGCAGCACAGTTAAGTCCATGGCAAAGCAGTTCAGCTTGGATGAGTGTGTATTCATCCGCTTTGCTGCGGCGTTGGTCGGCCTACATGACTTTGGTAAGTCAATCGCCGGTTTCCAGGCCAAGTGGCCGCAAGGTCAGTTGCGTGTAGATGAAGTCCCCTTGAAAACCTGAGCCACCCGGAAGTAGAGAATCCACCCCAACGGAGTCTCTACATGAAGAAATCCAGATTCAGTGAAACGCAGATAGTCGGCATCCTCAAGGAGGTCGAGCTCGGCGCCAAGGTCGGTGAGACGTGCAGGAAGCACGGCATCAGCGAGCCGACGTACTACAAGTGGAAGAACCAGTTCTCGGGCATGACGGTCTCGCACCTGGCCCAGCTTCGCCAATTGCAGGACGAGAACGCCAAGCTCAAGCGCATGTACGCCGACCTGGCGCTGATGCACCACGCGCTCAAGGATGTCGTTGACCGAAAGCTCTGACCCCGGAGCGCCGCGAGATGGTCGTTCAAGCCTTGGTGAGCGAGCACGGAATGAGTCAACGCCGAGCTTGCCAGGCCAGCGGTATCGCCCGCTCGACGCTGCGTTACCGGCCCGTTGCGCGCGACGACTCCGGGGTTATCAGCTTCATCCAGGCCTACATGGCGCTGAACCCGCGCCATGGCTTTGGGTTGTTGTACGACAGTGCCCGCCACCAAGGCAAACCCTGGGGCAAGACAGTGCTCTGGCGCGTGTACTGCGAGTTGCGGCTGAACTTGCCCAGGCGTGGCAAGAAACGGCTTCCAGCGCGCATCAAACAGCCGCTGGAGGCCGCAAGCCAGCCCAACCAGAACTGGAGTTGTGACTTCATGTCCGATGCCCTATGGTCGGGTCGGCGGTTCCGCACCTTCAACGTCATCGACGAGTTCAACCGGGAGGGGCTGCGTATCGAGGTCGATACCAGCCTTCCTGCAGCCCGCGTCATCCGGGCCTTGAACGAACTGGTGGAGGTGCGCGGCGCTCCACTGTCGATACGCCTGGACAACGGCCCCGAGTTCATTGCCGATGCACTGGCCAAATGGGCTCAGTCCAAGGGCATCGCTCTCAACCACATCCAGCCAGGCAAACCCACCCAGAACGCCTATGTCGAACGATTCAACAAGACCTACCGCACCGAGGTGCTGGACTGCTACGTGTTCGATTCGCTCAAGGAAGTACGCGACATGACGGCCGACTGGCTACACCGTTACAACCACCACCGACCACACGAATCACTCGGCCGCATTCCCCCGGTCGAGTACCGTGTGAAACAATTCCCCAACCTCTACTTCTGACTGGCACAGAAATTCAAGGGGACTTCAAACAGAATTGCACGTTTCGCGTAATGACCTTTGGGTATGTGACGGTTACCGTGCTCAAACATTTCCTGAAATGACGGACCCCTTTGCAGGTGGGTGGTCCAGCCACCCAAGCTGTTGATTCACCGTACAAACTGAGCCAGTGTTCACGCCGAATATTGAGCCACTG
>CAZGDZ010000323.1:0-3063 GCA_964524855.1 uncultured Macromonas sp. | reverse complement strand
CAGGGCCATGCCAGTGCGGGTGAGCAGGGTTGTGAGCTTCATGTTGTCTCCAGTCAAAGGACGGTTGGGTTGGGTGCGAGTGCTGCGAAAAGAGGGTTGCAACGGCTCGACGAGCGAATTACACCCAAAACCACCGACTAAGTAAACCTAGTGGTTTTACTAATAGACGTTTTTTTCGGCAAGGCGCATCCTCGGGGCCTGTATCCTTTTCGGAGCCCCCCGCCATGAACACCCAACCTCCTGTCCTCAAGATCACCGGCCTGACCAAGCACTACGGCGGTGTCAAAGCGTTGACCGACGCCCACTTTGCCCTTGCCCCCGGCGAACACGCCGCCATCGTGGGCGACAACGGCGCCGGCAAAAGCACCTTCGTGCGCCTGATCACCGGCACCGAGCGCCCCAACAGCGGCGACATCGAGATCGACGGCCAGGCGGTGCACTTCGATTCGCCGCTGGATGCACGGGAGCAGGGCATTGAAACCGTGTTCCAGACCCTGGCCATCGCCGAGGATCTGGACGTGGCGTCCAACATCTTCCTGGGGCGCGAAATCACCCGCTTCAACCTGGGCCCGCTGTCTGTGCTCAACCACAAGGCGATGCGTCAGCAATCGGTAGAGATGCTTTCCACCACCGGCGTGAAGATTCAGGACATGAGCGAGAACCTGCGCGGCATGTCGGGTGGTCAGCGCCAGTGTGTGGCGATTGCGCGCGCCGCTGGGTTTGCGCGCAAGCTCATCATCCTGGACGAGCCCACCGCTGCCCTGGGTGTGCAGGAAACCGCCCGGGTGGAGCAGATCATCAAAGGCCTGAAAGAGCGCGGTGTGCCGCTGATCATCATCAGCCACAACCTGCGCCAGGTGTTCGATCTGGTGGACCGCATTTGGGTGTTCCGCCAGGGTCGCATCATTTGCAACCGGCTGACCAAACACACCAATCCGGAAGAGATCGTGGGCCTGATCACCGGCGCCATCGACCCGAAAACCCTGGCCCCCGAAGCGGAGGCCGTATGCTGAAAGGCATCGACCCGCTGCTGACGCCCGAGCTGCTGATGCACCTGTGCGCCATGGGCCACGGCGAGTGGGTGGCCGTGGTGGACGCCAACTTCACCGCCGACTGGCTCGCCAAGGGCAAGCCGGTGGTGCGCCTGCCCGGCCACAGCCTGGAGCGGGTGTCGCAAGCGGTGCTGTCGGTGTTTCCGCTGGCCGCTGACGTGGCCCAGCCCGCCGGCTACATGCAGCACAGCCAGTTGCCGGTGGGCGAACGCACGGCGGCGCAAACGGCTTTCGTGGCCTGTGTGCAGCGGGCCGAAGGTCTGCCGGCCGAGCAGGTGGAAGCCATTGAGCGCTATGAGTTCTACCGCCGCGTGGACAATGCGAGCCTGATCGTGCAAAGCGGCGAAGCGACCGCCTTTGGCAACGGCATTTTGTGCAAGGGCGTGATCCTGCCCTGATCCGAACGACTTCACCATGAACACCGCCAGCCCGCCCGTTGCCGACACCACCTTGCAAGTGCGAGGCTCGAACCACGAGGGCATGCGCCAGTTCAACGAGCGCATCGTGCTGCAGGCCATCCGCTTGCACGGTGCCTTGCCCAAAGCCGAGCTCGCCCGCCTGACGCAGTTGTCCAAGCAAACCGTCTCCATCATCGTGGAGCGGCTGCTGGACGACGGCCTGCTGCAAAAGCAGGACCGCATCCGGGGTGGCATTGGGCAGCCGTCGGTGCCGTTGGCGCTGAACCCGCAGGGCGCTTACAGCGTGGGCGTGCAGGTGGGGCGGCGCAGCTTGGAAGTGCTGATGGCCGATTTTCTGGGCCAAATCGTGCAGCACCACGTGTTCCATTACGACCACCCGGACCCCGACCATGTGCTGCCCCTGGTGGCCGAAGCGCTGGCCACGCTGCAAAGCCAGATGGCCGAGGCCTGGCCGCGCGTGGTGGGTGTGGGCCTGGCGGCGCCGCTGGGTATGCACCAGTGGGCCGACGTGATGGGCGAGCGGGCCGCGCCCGCCCTGGCTCGCTGGGAGGGTGTGGACTTGCGCGCCGCTGTGCAGGCCATGACGCCGTTGCTGGTGGTGTTTGCGCGCGATACCGTGGCCGCCTGCACGGCTGAGCTGTTGCTCGGCCACGGACAGCAGTTGCCCAGCTTTCTCTACATCTACGTGGGCACCTTCGTGGGTGGCGGCCTGGTGCTGCAAGGCCGCTTGCTGACCGGCGGGCGTGGCAACGCGGGCGCCATCGGCTCCATGCCCATGGGGTTGGATCAGGGCCAAGGCGTGGCCCAGTTGCTGGAAGTGGCTTCGGGCTGGCAATTGGAGCAGGCTTTGCAGCAGGCCGGGTTCGACCCGCAAAGCGTGCTGCGCGACGACATCACCGGCCCCACCTTGGCCGAATGGACCCAGCCCTGGCTGGACCGTGCCGCGAACGCGCTGGCCATGGCCGCCACCTCCGCCACCGCCTTGCTGGACCTGGACGCAGTGGTGCTGGATGGGTCGCTGGCGCCCGCGCTGTTGCAAGCCTTGACTGCGCGCACCCAGGCCGCGTTGCAGCACTACCGGCAAGCGGGCATCCGGCCACCCGTGTTGGTGCAAGGGGCGGTGGGTGCGCATGCCCGTGCCTTGGGCGGAGCGCTGTTGCCTTTGCACACCCAGTTTTTTCCAGACAAAGACATCTTTCTCAAGCAAGACTTGGCATGACTCAGCTTTACATCGATTCCGCCGCGCCCAGCGAATGGGCCGCTGCCCTGGACAGCGCGCTGTTGCGCCGCGCCACCTGCAACCCGCTGTTGATGGATGCCGCCGCATGGCCGGTGAACCTGGACAGCTGCACTCAACTGGTGGACGAAGCCCGCCGCCTGGGCCTGGCGGAACTGCACCTGCAGGCCTGGCCCAACGCCGCGGGCGACTGGGCCCCGGTGGCGTTGGCCCTGGCCGCGATGGCGCCGTTTGTGGTGGTGAAGTTGCCCGCCGTGCCCGCAGCTTTGCGCGCAGCGCGCTTGCTCAAGCAGCAGGGCACGCGGGTGCTGATCACCGCCATCAGCAACCCCTTGCACGGTTTGTGGGCGGCCGA
>CAZGDZ010000322.1:0-3066 GCA_964524855.1 uncultured Macromonas sp. | reverse complement strand
GCGCAGGTAGGTGCGCACCTTGTCGTTGTGGGCGATGAGGTTGCTGGTGACGAAGAGCTTTTTGCCGCGCGCGTGGGCTTCCTGGATGCCCTGAGCGAGTTGCTCCAAGCGGAATTCGTTGTTGCGCGCACGCAGGGAGTAGCGCGGTTGGCCGGCGTAGACGGCGTCCGCGCCAAAGTCATAGGCGGCCCGCATCTTGTCCAGTGAACCGGCGGGCAGCAGCAGTTCTGGGGATTTCATGGCCCGTATTGTCGGGCCGTTTGGCACTTGCGGGGCTGAAGGCTGGTTGCGCCACGGTCGTGGTAATGTATCTGCATGCTGCCTTTCACCCGCCGCCTTGCGCTTCGCGCCGTCAGCACCGGCCTGCTCGCGGCCGCCCTGCCCACCCAGGCCGCCACGCCCAGCCTGCGCATGCTGATTCCAGCGAACGCTGGCGGCGGCTGGGACAAAACCGGACGCGAACTGGGTCGCGCCATGCAACACCACGGCTTGGTGAGCGGCGTCAGTTACGAGAACCGGGGTGGCGCGGCCGGCACCATCGGGCTGGCCCAATTCGCCAACAATTACAAGGGCCGGCCCCACGCGATGATGGTGATGGGCTCGGTGATGCTGGGCGGCATCATCACCGGCAAACCGCCGGTGGGGCTGGAGCGGGTGCGCCCACTGGCGCGCCTCACCAACGAATACAACGTGTTCGTGCTGCCACCGCAATCGCCCTTTCGCGACATGCGCGAGGTGATGCAACAGTTCCGGGCCAACCCGGTCAGCGTCAAATGGGGCGGTGGGTCGCGCGGCTCCACCGAGCACATCGCCATCCACATGCTGGCCCGGGCCTTGGGTGTGCCTTCGCGGCAAATCAACTACGTGCCCTTTCGGGGCGGGGGCGAGGCGGCGGCTGCCATCATGGGCGGGCATGTCACCATCGGCAGCAGTGGCTACAGCGAGTTTTTGCCCCACCTGCAAAGTGGGCACATGCAGGCCGTCGCCGTGACCGCACCACAGCGGCAAGCCGGGGTTGACCTGCCCACCCTGCGCGAACTGGGCTGGCCCATCGACATTGGCAACTGGCGCGGGGTGTGCGCGCCTGGCGACCTGACCCAAGACCAGTACACCCAGCTGCTGCAACTGGTCGAGCAGGCCATGGCCACCACCGCCTGGCAGGACGCATTGCGGCGCAACGGCTGGCTGCCCGAACCGCTGCTGGGGCCGGCCTTCGAGCAGTTTGTGCGCGCAGAATTTACCACCCTACGCGAGGTCCTGGTCAGCGCAGGTCTGGCCTGAGCGGCAAGGTGACACACGCCTCAACGCCCGCAGCCTCGGGCATGGCGGTCGGCGCCCAGGGCCGCAAGTCGATGGTGCCCCCCAAGGCATGCACGATGCCGTGGCAAATGGCCAGCCCCAAGCCAGCGCCTTGCTGCCCCCCGGTGGCCACAAAAGGCTCGAACAGCCGGTCCCGCTGCACATCCGACAGTGGAGGCCCGTCGTTGCACACCCTCAGCACCGCCTGCGGCTCACCCCGAGGGTTTTGGACTGGCTCCACCTGCACGCGCAAGCGGCCCGCCGCCGGCGTATGCTTGATGGCGTTGTGCAACAGGTTGCGGGTCAGTTCGGTCAGCATCCACTCGTGCGCCTGCACCACCAACGGCACGGTCTGGATCTCGAAGTCCAGGTCGCGTTCAGCGATCAACGGCGCCAGGTCCAGCGCCACCTCGCGCACGCACTGGTCGAGCCGGTTGTCTCGGGCCTGGGCCTGCTCGCGCAACTGCTCCACCTTGGCCAGGGCCAGCATCTGGTTGGCCATGCGGGTGGCGCGGTCCACGGTGTGCAGGATGTCGCGCAGCGCGGGCTCGGGTTCCTGGTCGCCGCGCAGCGCGGACTGCACCTGGGCCTTGAGCACCGCCAAGGGCGTGCGCAACTGGTGGGAGGTATCGCGGACGAAGCGTTTCTGGTGTTCCAGCAAATGAGCCAGCTTGGCCATCACCACGTTGGTGGCATTCAGCAAAGGCCACAGTTCACGCGGTGCGTCGCCAATCTCGATCGGCGTCAGGTCGTTCTCGGGGCGGGCCTCCAACTGCTGCGACAAGCGGCGCACGGGTCGCGTCACGCGCTGCACCACCCCAAACACCACCCAGGCAATCACGATCACCAGCAGTCCCTGGCGCCACAGCGTGTCCAACAGCACTTCGCGGGCCAGGGTCTCGCGCAACTCCAGCGTTTCGGCCACCTGAATCAAGGCCATGCCCTGCCCCTGCGGGCTGGCCACGGGTTGCAAGACCGCCGCCACACGCACCGGCTGACCCCGGTAC
Source organism: uncultured Macromonas sp. (assembly GCA_964524855.1). Classification (GTDB taxonomy): domain Bacteria; phylum Pseudomonadota; class Gammaproteobacteria; order Burkholderiales; family Burkholderiaceae_C; genus CAZGDZ01. The sequence continues at coordinate 760 of CAZGDZ010000322.1, read as the reverse complement.
ACATCGTCGTAAAAATCCACCAGGGCCGCGTAGGCCGGACGCATCGGCACCTTGCCGTGCCAAGGGGGCAAGTCTTCGTAGCCCGAAACCGTTTCGCCCTGCAGCGAGGACACTTTGTAGTACAGCCGACTCTGGTTGTCGGTGTCGAACGCTTCCAGCGCGGCATACGGCACACGCGCTCCAAAACGTGCCTGCGCCCCCTGCCCTTCGACCTCAATCTGTTCGCTGATGGCTTTGGCCGAGGCCAGCAGGGTCCGGTCGTAAGCGGTGTTCACGGCCGACAAGGCCTCCCGGTACAAGCTCACCGTGTTCAGTGCCACCAGCAGCAGCAGCGGCAACAGAATGCCCCACAGCAATTGCTGGCGCAGCGACACCCGTTGCCAGCCAGGAAGCCTCACTCCGCCGACTCCTTGAGCAAGTAACCCAAGCCACGCAGGGTGGTGAGTGTCACGCCGGTGCCCGCAAGCTTTTTGCGCAAACGGTACACCACCACCTCAATCGCTTCGTACTGAACGTCTTGCTCGCCGGGAAACACCCGCTCAAACAACAGCTCTTTTGACACCGCGCGCCCTGGACGCTGCATCAAGCCCTGCAGCAGCGCCAGCTCCCGGGGCGGTAACTCGAGCACCTGGTCTTGGCAATAAATGGCGCCGCTGTGCGGGTCCAGGCTCAGGACACCCATGCGAGCCTGCACCGCCGGCTCACTCTGACCATTGACGTCGGGCACGCGCCGGGCCAAGGCACGCAAACGGGCTTCCAG
>CAZGDZ010000321.1:0-3074 GCA_964524855.1 uncultured Macromonas sp. | reverse complement strand
GCGTGAAGAAGGTGTCCAGCATCCAGGGCGACAGCGGCAGCACCAGCATGGACAGAATCACCATGACCAGAATGGGGGCGGCCAGGGCCGAGAACTGTCCGTTCTTGCCTGCCACCCAGGCCATGGCCGATTGCATTTGCGGGTTCATGCGTCAAGCTCCCAGAGAAACGGGCGTGGCCTGGCGGCGGTGGTGCGGGTCGAGTTCAACCGGCACCTCGGGCTTGGGCGGCTCGCCGGGCATGGGGCCTTGGCCCTTGAGCGCAGCGCGCAGCTGGTACACATAAGCCAGCACCTGGGCCACCGCCGTGAACAGCGCTACCGGCACCTGCTGGTCGATCTCGGTGTGGGCGTACAAGGCACGGGCCAGCATGGGCGACTGCAACACCGGCACTTGGTGCTCTTTGGCCATGTCGCGGATGCGCATCGCAATCAGGTCGGCGCCTTTGGCGATCACTTGCGGGGCCGCCATGGTCTTCTCGTCGTACTTCAGGGCCACCGCATAGTGGGTGGGGTTCATCACCACCAGGTCAGCGCTGGGCACGCGCGAGACGCTATTGCCCTGTGCGATTTCGCGCTGGCGCTGGCGCAGCTTGCCTTTCAGTTGCGGATTGCCCTCGGTTTCCTTGTGCTCGTCCTTCACTTCTTTCAAGGACATTTTGAGCTTGTGAGCATGCAGGTACTGCTGCAGCGGCACATCAATCACAGCCACCAACAGTACCACCGCCAGCAACGAACCCACGCCCGCCATGAACCACTGGCCCAACTGGCTCATCGAGCTCTCCAGCGGGCGCATCAGCAGCGTGCCAAACTCGATCAGGTGCGTGGCCACAAAGTAGCTGGCAAACCCGGCCAGCAACACGGTAATGGCCATCAGCTTGAGCACCTCGAAAAACTGCTGACGTGAAAACAAGCGTTTGAACCCGCTCAGCAGCCCGATTTTGGAGAGCTCCGGCATCAGCGGTTTGGTGCTGAAGGCGTAGGAGCCGGCGGCCACCATGGAGAACACCACCATGGCAGCCAGTGTCACGCCCATGGGCAGGAAAAACATCAAGGCATCGCCCGACGCTTGTGTCATGTATTCCAACGCCACTTCCGGGTGCCGCACCGATGCGCTGTCGAAGGAAAACCCCATTTGCATGGCGTGGCGCAGGCGTTCGTAACCCCAGGGCACCATCAGCCACAGCAAGGCCAGTCCGCCACCCAATACCACCAGGTGGGTCAGATCGCGCGAGCGAGGCACCTGGCCATCTTCCCGGGCCTTTTGCAGGCGCCGCGGCGTGGCTGGCAGGTTTTTGTCTTGGGTGGATTCCATGGCGCGGTCAAACGAATCGTTGACCGCATTGTCTGGCTCGGGCCGGTTTTCTAAAGCCCGATAAGGGCGGCGGAAACCCGCCAGTTCAACGCCGCAGCGTCAAAAACCCAGACTGGACAGCAGATCGTCCACATCCTGCTGATTGGCGACCACGTCGGTGCGGCTTTCGGGGTTGACCACCGGCCCGGCCAACTGCTCGCGCGACGACGGTGCAACCCGGGCGGCACCGGCCTGGGCCTCGGCCTCCAGCGCGTGGGGGGCCGCCTGCAACAACAGCTGCAGGAGCTGTTCCTCGATCGTGGCCGCCAAGGTCACCACTTTCTTGATCACCTGCCCGGTCAAGTCGTGGAAATCCTGCGCCATCATGATCTCGGTCAGGTGATGGTCGGTGCGCTGCGCACTCTGGTGGATCTTCTCGGACCACTCGGTCAACTCGGGCATCGCCCACTTCAAGCCCGGCACGCCGCGGATGGTGTCCACCAACTGCTGGCTGCAAACGACCACCCGATCTTGCTCCATCTTGGCTTCGTCCACCCGGTTGAGCACCTTCTCGGCAGCTTCACCCGTGAGGCGCGCGATGTACTCCAAGCGGCTGCGCGCGTCGGGCAACTCGTCGACGGCGCCCTTGAGCACCGGGGTGTAACCCAACTCGTTCAAGGCAGTGTGCAGCTGCCGGGTGATCTCACCCAGACGCTGAAACACTTCGGGGTTGGTACCACCCGCCGCTTGGTTGTCGCTCATGGGATGGGCTCCTACCAACCCATCTTCTTGAAGATGTTGGCCAGTTTTTCTTCGAGCGTCGCCTTGGTGAAAGGCTTGACGATGTATCCGGCCGCGCCACCTTGGGCGGCCGCAATGATGTCTTCCTTGCGGGCCTCGGCGGTGACCATCAACACCGGGATGTGCTTGAGCTTGTCGTCGGCCTTGATCTGCGTCAGCAGCTCAAAGCCGTTCATGTTGGGCATGTTGATGTCGCTGACCACGAAATCAAACTTGCCGTTGCGCAGTTTGTGCAGTGCCGCCACGCCGTCCTCGGCCTCATCGGCATCGGCATGGCCAATTTCCTTGAGCAGGTTGCGGACGATGCGGCGCATCGTGGAGAAGTCGTCAACAATCAAAAATCGCAAATCGGCCATGAATGACTCCGTCTGGAGAGGGCTCTAGTGTAAGGTTAGCACGGACCCCGCTCAGCGGGGTGGGTTGGGTGGGGTCAGAGGCAGCGCCTGCACCGATTCGGTGTTGGTCACCTGCTGCGACTGTTCCAGGGATTGAACCATGCGCTGCTCGGCATCTCGGGTCATCACCAGAATGCTGATGCGGCGGTTGATGGGGTCGAACGGCCGGTCGGGTTGCAAGGGCTGGCTGGAGCCCAAGCCCACCACACGGGCCAGCTTGCCTTCCGGCAAACCGGCGGCCACCAGTTCCCGCCGCGAAGCATTGGCCCGGTCCGCCGACAACTCCCAGTTGCTGTAGGCGCGCTCGCCCGACCCATAGGGCGTGGCGTCGGTGTGCCCAGACAACGAAATCCGGTTGTCCACATCGGCGAGCGCCACCCCAATTTCCCGCAGAATATCGCGCATGTAAGGCTGCACCAAAGCACTGCCCACATTGAACATGGCGCGGTTTTGGTCGTCCACGATTTGGATGTTCAAACCATCCTGCACCATCTCCATCCGAATTTGGTTTTTGTACTCCGCCAGCCGGATGTTGGCATTGATCACATTCTCAATCTTCTCGCGCAGGTTCTGGATGCGGGTGAGAT
>CAZGDZ010000320.1:0-3086 GCA_964524855.1 uncultured Macromonas sp. | reverse complement strand
CCTGGGCATCATGACCGACGTGGCGCTGGACCCCTACACCAGCCACGGCCAGGACGGCCTGCTGGACGAGCAGAACTACATCCTGAACGACCCCACGGTGGAGGTGCTGGTGAAACAGGCCCTGTGCCAGGCCGCCGCCGGCGTGGACATCGTGGCGCCCAGCGACATGATGGATGGCCGCATCGGTGCCATCCGTCAGGCGCTGGAGGCGCATGGCCACGTGCACACCCGCATCATGGCCTACAGCGCCAAGTACGCCAGCGCCTTCTACGGCCCCTTCCGCGACGCGGTGGGCAGCGCCGCCAACCTGGGCAAGGCCGACAAAAAGGTCTACCAGATGGACCCCGGCAACACCGACGAGGCCCTGCGCGAGGTGGCGCTGGACCTGGCCGAGGGCGCCGACATGGTGATGGTCAAGCCCGGCATGCCCTACCTGGACGTGGTGCGCCGCGTGAAGGACGAATTCAAGGTGCCCACCTTTGCTTACCAGGTGAGCGGCGAGTACGCCATGCTGAAAGCGGCCGCGCAGAACGGCTGGCTGGCCCACGACGCGGTGATGATGGAAAGCCTGCTGGCCTTCAAGCGCGCCGGCGCCGACGGCGTGCTGACCTACTTCGCGCGGGAAGCCGCGCGCCTGCTGCGCCAGGGCTGACCCGGCGCACGGTCCAGCGATGCGGGTGTTCCACCTCCAAGGCCAGCGCGTTACCGAACACGGTGCGCTGCCCGACGCACTTCCTCCACAAGGCTTTCTCTGGCTGGCCTTGGGCCGGCGCGAATTCGAGCTGCTGCAAGGCGAGGTGCAGGCCCGCCTACACGCCTGGCTGCGCGCCCCGCTGGTGGACCTTCACGTGTCCGACCTGTTGAACAACCAGTTACCCTCGCACTTCGACTACACCGCGCAGTACGACATCTTGGTGATCCGGCGGCTGGCGCAGGGTGCATCGGAAACCGACCTGGAAGCCCCTGGCCGCATCCTGCACCGCTCGGTGCCGCGCGGGGGGCCGCCGGTGCTGCGCCGCATCGACACCAGCCCGGTGGGGTTTGCGGTGTTCGACCGGGTGCTCATCACCGTGCACCCGGCGGTTTGCCCGGTGCGCGACGGCTACGCCACCCGCCTGCTGGCCTGGGCCGAAGCTCACGCCCGTGCCGAGGACGACACCGCCCCGGCCGACGTGGCCACGGCGGTGCGCGGTGCATCGGGTCGGCTCATGCCCGACAGCCCGGCCGAACTCATGCTGCGCCTGGTCAGTCAGATGGTGGACGGTTACCTGGACCTGCGCCGCGAACTCACCCGCCAGCTCGACCACTGGCAGGCCGAGTTGCTCAATCCGCGCACCCGCTTCAACAATTGGGGCAGCTTGCTGGACGCGCGCCTGGCCTTGCACCAGCTCGATGAGATTTGCGAGGACCAGCGTGCCGCGGTGCAGGACTGGATCGAAGCGCTCAACGCCTGGTCGCCCGATGACCTGTCTACCGGCGAGCGCGGGCTGGAGCTGCTCAAGGTGCGCAGCCGCGACGTGCTGGAGCACATCGAGCGGGTGGTGCACCACGTGCGCCGGCTGGAGCAAAGCGCCGAAGCAGCGGTGCAGATGCATTTTTCGGCTCAAAGCCACCGTGCCAACGACATCATGCGCACCCTCACGGTGCTGACCGCCATCTTCCTGCCATTGAACCTCATCGCGGGTATTTTTGGCATGAATTTCGACTTCATCCCGCTGCTGCACGAACAGGGCGGCTTCTGGCTGACCATGGCCGGTATGGTGTGTGTGGCCGTGGGGCTGAGCCTGTTCTTCTGGCGCAAGCGCTACCTGGAACACGGGCGCTGAGCTGGGCCGGCGACAATACAGGCCATGAAGCATTTCCAACCCCGAGAGGCCTGGGCCTGGTTGCAGGCGCACGCAAGCGACTCACCCGATACGGCGCCGTTGTTTGTGGATGTGCGCATGGAGATCGAGTCGCTCTATGTGGGGCGCCCCCCCGGTGTGGTGCACATCGCCTGGTATGACTACCCAGACCTGACACCCGACCCGGAGCGCTTTGCTCGGCTGGTGGAGGATGAGGCTGGCGGTAAAAACCGACCAGTCCTGCTGATTTGCCGCAGCGGTCGGCGAACGCTGGAAGCTGGCAAGGCCTTGGTTGCCGCGGGTTTCACTGACGTGGCTCACGTGTTGCACGGTTTTGAGGGTGAACTGGACGACCAATTCCATCGCTCCACCGTCAACGGTTGGCGCCACGACGGATTGCCTTGGGAACAGATGTGAGTGTGGTCGATCTGGTCACCCCAGTGTCGGCCGGGGTGGCATGTTCGCAGGTGCTGGCCGAGGTGTTCGGCTACGACCACTTCCGGGGGGCTCAACAGGCGATTGTCGAACACGTCAGCACTGGCGGCGATGCGTTGGTGCTCATGCCCACCGGCGGCGGTAAGTCGCTGTGTTACCAAATTCCGGCCATCGTGCGCCACCGCGCGGGGCAGGGGGTGGCCATCGTGGTATCTCCGCTGATTGCGCTGATGCACGACCAGGTCGGCGCCCTGCTGGAAGCCGGTGTCGATGCGGCCTACCTGAATTCCAGCCTCAGCAGCGACGAAGCGGCCGACGTGGAGCGCCGCCTGTTCCGGGGCGACATCACCCTGCTGTACGCCGCGCCCGAACGGCTGACCACGCCGCGCTTCATGGCGCAGTTGCAGTCGCTGCACGAACGCGGGCTGCTCAGCCTGTTCGCCATCGACGAGGCGCACTGCGTGAGCCAATGGGGGCACGACTTCCGGCCCGAGTACCGGGGCCTCGCCGCGCTGCACGAGCGCTTTCCCGAGGTGCCGCGCATCGCGCTCACCGCCACCGCCGACGCGCTGACCCGCGAAGACATCGTGCACCACCTGCGGCTGGAAGAGGCGCAGCACTTTGTCAGCAGTTTCGATCGGCCCAACATCCGCTACCAGATCGCCGAGAAGAAAGACAGCCTGCAGCAACTGCTGCGCTTCATCCGCGACGAGCACACCGGCGCCAGCGGCCACGACGCGGGCGTGGTGTACTGCCAGTCGCGCCGCAAGGTGGAAGACGTGGCGGCGCAACTCGCAGACGCTGGCT
>CAZGDZ010000319.1:0-3091 GCA_964524855.1 uncultured Macromonas sp. | reverse complement strand
GTGACTTTTTTCAGGAAAAGAAAAGCAACGAGGAAATTGCCGAGTTCTGCGAGAACACCTTCGGCGTCAAATTCCCGATGTTCGCCAAAAGTTCGGTGCGCGGCTCTGACGCATCGCCTTTTTACAGGCAGCTGGCGCAGCAGAGTGGCGTGTCGCCCAAGTGGAACTTCTACAAGTACCTGATTGGCCGTGATGGGCGTGTGGTGGCTGCTTACGCCAGCACCACCGGTCCCAGTGATCGCAAGCTGCTGGCCGACTTGCAGGGCCAGCTGGCGCGACCCGCCCCCTGACCATCCCACGCCCTTCTTGTATGGCTGGGCGCCGGTGACCCGGCCTCAACCCTGAGCTTGGGTCAGAAGGGGTATCGGCTCGCCGCCAGTATCTCTCGCAAAGCGGCCACCAACGCATCGCACTGCGCGTGGGTGCCCACGGTGATGCGCAGGAACTGGTCGATGCGTGGCAGCCTGAAGTGCCGCACGATGATGGCCCGCTGGCGCAATGCCGCAGCCAGCGCCGCACCGTCGTGGCCCGGATGGCGCGCGAAGATGAAGTTGGCCGCCGACGGCAGCACTTCGAATCCCAGTGCGGTCATCTGTGCCACCAGTTGCTCGCGGGTGGCCACCACCTGGCGGCAACTGGCTTGGAAGAACGCCTCGTCGTCCACCGACGCCACCGCGCCGGCAATGGCCAGTCGGTCCAGCGGGTAGGAGTTGAAGCTGTTCTTTACCCGCTCCAACCCTTCAATCAAATCCGGGTGGCCGATGGCGAAGCCCACCCGCAAGCCCGCCAGCGAACGGCTCTTGGAGAAGGTGTGCACCACCAGCAGGTTGGGGTAGCGGTCCACCAGGGCGATGGCGCTGTCGCCGCCAAAGTCCACATAGGCTTCGTCCACCAGCACCACCGCGTCGGGGTTGCCAGCGACGATGCGTTCCACCGCCTGCAGCGGCAGCAGTCGGCCGGTGGGGGCGTTCGGGTTGGGGAAGATGATGGCGCCGGCCCGCTGCCCGTCGCGCGGCAGGTAGTCTTCCACCCGCAGGGTGTAGTCGTCAGCCAGCGGCACCACACGGTGCGCAACGCCGTAGAGGCCGCAGTACACCGGATAGAAGGAGTAGGTCACGTCCGGGAACCAGAGTTCGCCGTCGTGTTTCAGCAAAGCCTGAAAGGCGTGGGCCAGCACCTCGTCGGAGCCGTTGCCCACGAACACCTGTTTGGGCTGGACGCGGTGGCGCTGGGCCAGCGCCACTTTCAGCGCATCGGCGTTCGGGTCCGGGTAAAGGCGCAGCGCATCCGAGGTGGCGTGGCGGATCGCTTCCAACGCCTTGGGCGAGGGGCTTGACCAGATTGTCGAGTTTGGGCTGTTCGCCCGGCACGTAAGGGGTCAGGCCGTGGACGACGGCGCTCCAGAATCGGCTCATGGGGTGTATGGGTAAAGGGCAGTGTTTGCCTTGGAGGTGGATGGTATCATGGCCCCTCAAACAACCCTTGGAATCGCTCTTGGAAGCCTTGGTCCTCATGCGGCAAGCTGAAGTCACCCGCAACACCCTCGAAACCCGCATCACCGCCCGTGTCAACCTGGACGGCACGGGCCAGTCGTCGCTGCACAGCGGCATCGGTTTTCTGGACCACATGCTGGAGCAGATCGCGCGCCACGGCCTGATCGATCTGGACGTGCGCTGCGAGGGCGACCTGCACATCGATGGCCACCACACGGTGGAGGACATCGGCATCACCCTGGGCCAGGCGTTCGCGCAAGCCGTGGGCGACAAAAAGGGCATCCGCCGTTACGGCCACGCCTACGTGCCGCTGGACGAAGCGCTGAGCCGTGTGGTGGTGGATTTTTCCGGCCGCCCCGGCCTGCACATGGACGTGCAGTTCACCGCCGGCATGATCGGCCAACTCGACACCCAGCTGGTGTTCGAATTTTTCCAGGGTTTCGTCAACCACGCCGGCGTGACGCTGCACATTGACAACCTCAAAGGCGTCAATGCGCACCACCAGTGCGAAACCATTTTCAAGGCATTTGCCCGCGCCCTGCGCGCCGCGCTGGAGTTGGACCCGCGCCAGTCAGGCGTGATTCCTTCGACCAAAGGTTCCCTGTAACCCCGATACCGTGTTCGCTTGCCTGAACCGTTCCGAACGATGAACCGACAAACCGTGGCCGTGGTGGATTACGGCATGGGCAATTTGCGCTCTGTGGCACAGGCCGTCATTCACGCGGCCACCGCCGTGGACCATGTCGATGTGGTGGTCACCTCCGACCCGCAGGTGGTGCGCGATGCCCACCGCGTGGTGCTGCCTGGCCAAGGCGCCATGCCCGACTGCATGGCCGAGCTGGCCCGCAGCGGTCTGCGCGATGCCGTGCTGGAAGCTGCTGCGAGCAAGCCCTTGTTCGGCGTGTGCGTGGGCATGCAAATGCTGCTAGACCACAGCGAAGAGGGCGATACGCCTGGGCTGGGACTGATTCATGGCGAAGTGGTGCGCTTTCGGCTGGAAGGCCGGACCCAGCCCGATGGCAGCCGCTACAAAGTGCCGCAGATGGGTTGGAACCGGGTGTTCCACGACCTGGGCCGTGGCCCGGCCCACGCCATGTGGAAGGGCATCGCCGACGGCAGCTATTTCTACTTTGTGCACAGCTTCTACGCCCGCCCAGCCAACGCCGCGCACAGCGTCGGCGAGTCCGACTATGGTGACCGCTTCACCTGCGCGGTGGCGCGCGACAACCTGTTTGCCACCCAGTTCCACCCGGAAAAAAGCGCCGACCAGGGCCTGGCCCTGTACCGCAACTTCCTGCACTGGAACCCTTGAGTTTCTCCGTTCTTCGACATTGACCCACCGACTGCCATGCTGCTGATTCCCGCCATCGATCTGAAAGACGGCCGTTGCGTGCGCCTCATCAAGGGCGACATGAACCAGGCCACCGTGTTCAATGACTCGCCCGCCGATCAGGCGCGCCAATTCGCCGACGCGGGCTGCGCGGGGGCGGTGGTGAAGGCGGCCGGACCGGCCGCGGCGGGGGCGGCGCCCTGCACGGGACGCGGAAGCGATTGCACGACTTCCACGGGCAGATCGAGCGGCAGGATGGCGTCGCCCT
>CAZGDZ010000318.1:0-3103 GCA_964524855.1 uncultured Macromonas sp. | reverse complement strand
CCAAGGCCAGGTCGCGCTGTTTGGTCAGTTGCTTGGTGGCGGCAATCGCCACTTTCCCCGGGGTCGGGTACTGGTGGTATTCCAATGCGGCTCGGCGCAACTCGGCGCGTTTGTCTTCCTGCTTTTGCGACATGATCATTGTCTCCACAATATGAAATGACAAGCCGCATCGTGAAGCGACGTGCGGGGCGTGTTATTGTAAAACCCCTGCTCAGTGGGCGTCTTCCGCAGTTCCACGTAGCCTGGGGCCATGGGGGGATGGGTAGTCAGCACAGGACCACCGCATCGGGCAATTCATTCGGGTTGGCGCCACCCTCCGTGTGCGGGAAGTGCTGGCACAGCAGCGCGTCCACCGCGTCGATGGTGGCATTCAACCCGGCCTCGACCTGGCCGGCGGCCAGGTGTTCGCGCAATCGGCCCAAAATGGCAGCCCAGGCCTCGGGCGGCACATGCCGGCTCAAGCCCCGATCGGCCACGATCTCCAGCGATCTTTCAGCCAACTGCAGGTAAATCAGCACACCATTGTTGTGGTGCGTATCCCAAACCCCCAACTGACCGAACCACGACAGGGCGCGACCGCGCACTAGGGCCGGCAGCTTGTCGTCGGTGGGCAAGGGCCACCACAGGTGGAGCGGCAAGCTGGCTTCGACGCACAAACGGATTTCGCCGGTGTGACGCAGTTCGCTGGCCGCCACCCGCTGGGCCAAGCGATCGGCCACCTCGGCCGGCACCCAGCGCCGGCTGTCGGATGCGTCCCACCACAGGTGCCGCAGCACACGTTTGAAACCTGACCATCCCATGTTCACCACCGCCCGGAGGCGCCGCCGCCCCCAAAACCACCGCCACCGCCCGAGCTGAAACCGCCCCCGCCGCCATGGCCTGAGCCCCAACTGCCACCGCCACCGAAGGGACCGTGCCCACCCCGGCCCGATCGTCCGCCACGCCCATGGCGCACCGTGGCATGCGCTGGCAAGTGCGCCAGCACCAAACTGACCAACAGCCCCAGCAAGCCGACGATCACCGCCAGCCACACCAACCCACTCAAATGCCAAGTCATGCCGCCGATGGCCAACGCTGCAACCGCACTGCCCAACCTGCCGCCCAGCATTTGCCGCAGCACGGCCGCGATCATGGGCGCCGCAAAACCAATGAACACCAGCAGATCGACCCAATCATCCCCATCGGTGCCGTTGCGCCCAGAAGCCTCGGGCAGCGGCAAATCCTCGCCCCGCAAGCGCGCCAGGATGTGGTCGGTACCGGCATTCAGGCCCTCGGCAAAACGGCCTTCGCGGAACACGGGCGTGATGACCTGATCGATGATGCGGTGCGCCACCAGATCGGGGATGGCGCCTTCCACCGCGCGGGTGGTGGCGATGCGCACGCGCCGATCGTCTTTGGCCACCACCAGCAGCACTCCGTCGCCCACGTCGCGACGGCCAATCTTCCATGCATCGCCCAAGCGCTGGGTGTAATCAACGATGTCCTCTGGCACGGTGGTAGGCACCAGCAACAACACGACTTGGCTGCCGCGTTCGGCCTCGAATGCGGCCAGCTTGGCTTCCAGGGCCTGGCGTTCGGTGTCGCTCAAGGTGCCGGTCTGGTCCATGACACGGGCGGTGAGCGCCGGCACCGGCAACACCGCCTGGGCTGCCACAGGCCCCGCCATCAAACCAACGACGACCCACCACAACGCCAGCCACCCGACTGACCACCCCCTGGCGGCCAATGCCGCCCGACCGGGCTGCACGCGCAAAGGGGTCACTTCGAGGTTCCGAAGTCCACCGTGGGTGGCGCGCTGAGGACGGCTTCGTTGGCCACGGTGAAATTGGCCTTGGGCGCGTACCCGAACACCATGGCGGTGAGGTTGCTGGGGAAGCTGCGCGCGAGCACGTTGTAGTCCTGCACCGCCTGGATGTAGCGGTTGCGCGCGACGGTGATGCGGTTTTCGGTGCCTTCCAGTTGCACCCGCAGGTCGCTGAAACCCTGGTTGGCCTTGAGGCTGGGGTACTGCTCGGCCACCACCAGCAGGCGGCTCAAGGCGCCACCCAACTCGCCCTGTGCCGCCTGGAAGCGCTGCATGGCCTGGGGGTCGTTCAGCAATTCGGGCGTGACCTGGATGGCCGTGGCGCGAGAGCGGGCCTCGATCACCCGGGTGAGGGTGTCTTGCTCGAACGCCGCCTCGCCCTTGACGGTGGCCACCAGGTTGGGCACCAGATCGGCCCGGCGCTGGTACTGGTTCAGCACCTCGGCCCACGAGGACGTGGTTTGCTCGTCGAGCCGCTGGAAATCGTTGTAACCGCACCCGGTCAGGGCGGCCACCAGGGTCAGGGCCACGGCCCCACGTGTCAGTTTGGCCAGCATGGCACTCCTTTGTGTCACGAACGAACAGGGCTGCGACACGGCAGCACCGCTGAAGTGTCGCCCATGTTACCGGAGCGCAGTGGCGCTGCCCAGCGGTGGCATCTCGCCAGTAGGCAGAGCAGCATCGCGCCGGGCCCAGGCCCGCTCATGGAAGAAATAGGCCACCGCCTGCACGGTAGGCTCCAGAATGCTCAAGGTCATGGCGGCCCACAGGTTGCCCGTGACGGCGTAAGCCACGGCGGCTGCCACGACCATGTGCATCAGGTAGTAGCTGCCGGTTTTCATGAGGGTGCGTTGGTGAGTGCGTGCAACGTAGCGGATGTGGGCCATGGAGTGCTCCTTTGCGGGTCTTGAGCCTGCATCTTAGGCCTGACCGAATGACTTTTCCAATTTGAATTGGCAACTCAATTGATAGTGACTATCAATCCAAATTGATCCCCGAACGTACCCCAACCCCGGCTGGCGGACAGCCCAAGGTCAGGTGGGTACGGTACAGTTCCAGATCGGTCCGATTTCACCCTTTTTCACGCAGCCCCATGAAATTCCAGCGCTTCTCCGACCTCTGCACCAACGGCCAAGCCACTGGCAAACGCGTCTTCATCCGTGCCGACCTGAACGTGCCGCAGGACGATGCAGGCCGCATCACCGAAGACACCCGCATCCGCGCCTCGGTGCCGGCCATTCGCCTTGGGCTGGACGCGGGCGCGGCCGTGATGGTGACCAGCCACCTGGGCCGCCCCAC
>CAZGDZ010000317.1:0-3125 GCA_964524855.1 uncultured Macromonas sp. | reverse complement strand
GCCCTGGCCGCTGTGGTGCGCGAAGGCAGTTTCGAGCGAGCAGCCCGTGCGGTGCACGTGACGCCATCGGCGGTGTCGCAGCGCATCCGTGTGCTTGAGGAACGGGTGGGCGGTGCGTTGGTGGTGCGCGGGCAGCCGTGCTCACCCACTGATCTGGGCCGCCGTCTGTGCCAGCATGTGGACCGGGTGCGTTTGCTGGAGCACGATCTGCGCGACGACTTGCCCCTGGATTTGGAAGCGCAGTTCGCTCGCGTCAGCGTGCCGGTGGCCGTCAATGCCGACAGCTTGGCCACCTGGTTCATGCCAACACTCCATGCCTTTGCCAGCGAAGCGAACGTGTTGGTGCAACTGGCGGTGGACGACGAGGGTCACACCGCCGATTGGTTACGACGTGGCCAGGTGGTGGCGGCGGTCACGGCCGATGCCTCGCCGGTGGCAGGCTGCAACGCTCTGTGCCTGGGCGTGATGCCATACCTTGCTGTGGCCAGTCCGGATTTCGTGCAGCGCTGGTTTGCCGATGGCGTGACCTTGCAGGCCTTGGCGGTGGCGCCCAGTTTGGCGTTCAACGCCAAAGACAGCCTGCAGCAGCGCTGGGTGCAGCAGGCATTGGGCCAAGCGCTGCCGTTGCCGTGCCATACCATCCCGTCAACCCATGCGTTCGTTGCGGCCACCCTGGCGGGTTTGGGCTGGGCGCTCAATCCACATGCGCTTGTAGCGGACCACGTGGCACAGGGTCGTTTGGTGGAACTGGTGCCCAGCACCTCGTTGGGCGTTCCGTTGTACTGGCAACAGGCCCGCGTGGCTTCGGCGTTGTTGGCAGGCCTCACCCGTCATGTGATGGCGCAGGCCCAAAGGGCGCTGGTGGACGGGAGCGCGGCGCATTTGGAGCTACTTTCGTCGCCCCCTTAGCCCACGCGCAGCACCGACCCACTCTTTTTTCGTCCAGCGGCGCCACATCAACCCACCCCTAACGCATTCGTCGGCGACGTAAGCCACCCACACCCCCACCAGCCCGAACCAGTTGCCCAGCAAGTACGAGCCCAGCCCCAACACAACAACGATCGAGCCGGTGTTGATGAACAACGGCACGTGAATATCGCCGCTGGCACGCAGTGCACCATTGAGCACCAGATTGAAGACCCGACCTGTTTCCAGCAACACAGACATCCACAGCAAAATGCGGGCGGCCTGGATGATTTCGGGGTCTTGCGTGAAAACCTGCATGAACCATGGCGCACTGATCGCCGCCAGCAATGCAAGGCCGCCAGAAGCGATCAACCCGCTGCGGACGCCTTTGAGGACAATGGCGTCCGCTTCTCGCAACTGCCCCCCTCCGGACAGGCGGCCCACCATGATCTCGCACGCCCAGCCGATGGACATGCTGATCAGCAGCACAAAGCGCAAGGTTTGGTAGGTGTAAGAGTGTGTGGCCAAGGCGGCAACACCCAGCTTGGCTGTGGTGGCCAGCGACACCATGAAAGCGATGCGGTACAGAAATTCCAGGCCAGCGCCAGGCACGCCCACTTTAAGCACAGGCACAAACGCTTTGGGACGGACGATCCACCAGTTGTGGCTGCGGGGTTTCAAGCCCATGCGCTGATGCCAGAAAATCAAATGCAGCGCCAAGCCGATGGCCCTGCTCAGCAGCATGGCGATGGCGTATCCGGTCAAGCCCCAGCCATCCCATTCGCCGAAACCGCGCATCAACAGCACCGCCAACAGCAAATGGCTGGTGTGCATGATGACCATGATGCGCAGAGAGTCCCGCGCGAACAGGTGCGCCCGCAACACGGAGGCCATGCTGAGGTTGTAGGCTTCCAGAACCATGGCGGGGGCCAGCCACATCATGTAAGTACCGGCCATTTCATGGATCGCCTCTGGGGCGTTGAGCCATTGCAGCGTCACCTGATCGCCGAACAGCAGCCATGCACCGACAGCCAGCCCAGCCCAGGTGCTGGAACCCAGGGCCAGAAACGCCGTTCGCTTGGCGGTTTCGGCGTCGTTGGCGCCGAGTGCGCGGGTCACCACGATGCCCATGCCAATGGCCAGCACCCGGAAGACCACAAACAAGGACTCAAGAATCTGTTGGGTGAGCCCGAAGGAGCCGGCGGCGGCATCCGAGGTGTGCGAGGCCAGATACAGGCCCGCCATGGCCACGGTCATGCCCAGCAGAAACTCTCCGAAGATGGGCACCGCTAAAGCGTTCAAACTGGGGCGAACGTACGGGCGGGCCAAACTCATTTCTGTGTCTCTGGGTGACGAGCGTGAGTCGCATCCAACGCCAGACGACTGTGACCTCCCTGTCGCTGAATGCTGAATTCAGTGCGGTGTCATGTTAGCGCCTTTCCATCACTCTGCCGCGAAGTCCTGCCATGCTGTCCTCCCGGATGTCACATGCCGCGCTTGGGTTCGGTGGGGGGGCCGGAATTTCAGCAGAATGAACGTACGATTGTCTTTAGATGACACAGCCCCTGGATGCCCGACCTGATCAGCTGCTCAAGCTGGTGACCCTGAAGATGCCCTTCGGCAAATACGAAGGCCGGGTGCTGGCCGACCTGCCCGGGCACTACCTCAATTGGTTTGCGCGTGAAGGTTTCCCCAAGGGGGAGTTGGGCCGTTTGTTGGCGCTGATGCAGACCATCGATCACAACGGACTCAAGCACCTGCTCATCCCGTTGCGGGGTTGACGGGCCATCCGGGCCGGTGCCCACCTCTGGACTGCCAGCATGAAGTCATGCAATTTTTGCATGTAACTGGTCTGTAACTTTTCGCCGACCTTTTTTAAAATTGGCGACCCTCTTTGGTCGGAAAGGGATTTGGAAAGCCTCAGAAGCGTTGCGCCTGGTTTTTCCACATCCGCTTTTTTGACTATTGGAGTTTGATCTCATGAACGCACCCGTGATGCAGGGCTTAACCATTGACGCGCCCGCTTACGTCAAGAACGCCAGGTTGATTGCCTGGGTGGCCGAGATGGCCGCGCTGTGCAAGCCGGCCCGCATCGAATGGTGCGACGGCAGCGAAGAAGAGTACAACCGCCTCTGCGAGAAGATGGTCGCTGCAGGTACGCTGAAAAAACTCAACCCCGCCAAGCGCCCCAACTCCTACCTGGCCTGGTCCGACCCGTC
>CAZGDZ010000316.1:0-3131 GCA_964524855.1 uncultured Macromonas sp. | reverse complement strand
CCATGTGGGCCTGCCATGCGCGCAGAGCGTCGGCGGTCATGACGCCAACCCGCACCCACCGGGCTTGGTGCCGGGTGGAAGCAGGGGCTGCGGGGTGGGGTCAGGCATACCCACGGGGGACGGCCCCGTTTATGCTATCGATGGGGCTTACGCCCAAAAACGAAAAGACCTGCGTCCGGTCCAACCCGCACTTCCTTCCCGCCACCAGGGCTTTTTCAATTGCCCTGGTGCGCTTCGGACCATTTGGCAGCCTCAGGGCCTTGGCCACAAGGGCCATGGCTTGGTTATACGTGGTGGTGTTGTTTGTTGTCATGATGTTGCTCCCATCAGGATTCCCGGTGCCGCCGGGGCGGTGGACTTGCTTGATTGCCTGTCCATGGGCTGTATTATGACATACTTTCTTGGTCGCGTGCAAGCTTTTTTTACCGTTCGTCGGGCAATGCAGCACTCTTTGCCTTGTGCCTGATGGCCTGGACCTGCTCAAGAGCCTCCACCACGCTCTCCAGCTTCTCTGGCTTCATTTTTCCCAGTGCCTTGCGCATCGGGTCGGTCACGTCCTCGGTCTTGCTGACGTACAGGCCAACTGCCTTGCCTCGATGCACCTCGGCCCCAATCGCGGCTTCAAACTTCCCGGCTTCAAGCGCCAGGTTCTTCAACCGCTCCAGCTCCGCGATGTGCGAATCCAGCGTTAATACAGCTTTTTTCGAAGATTCAGCCCTCAAAGCATCAACCATTTGCGAAACGTTATCAATTGCCATCAGCTTGGCACCGGCAACAGCCACGCTTTCTTGCTTCCACTCCAGCGCGTTGGGGTAGGCTTGCCGATACGCTTGGCTCTGGTTATTCCCCTCCGCAACCAGCCGTGCGAACTTTTCTTGCTGCGGTGTGAGCGGCTTCATACCTTCTTCTCCCAGTGGATGCATCCGAATTTCGGGCCAACTTCAATCCATGCACCGCCACCTTCGCAGCCAGGGGTGATCCTGTCGGCTGCAAAAACGTAGTCCTCGGTCAATGCGCAAGACCCTCGGTCCTTTGCCCATACAGCTTGACTGTTGCTGGGTGTGTAGTGCTTGCAAGCGTCACAAGTGTTCATGCCTTCTGCCCCCTAACAAACGCCTCTGCATTGCTGATGATTCTCATTCTGTCCTGGTCATGCAGGCATTCTGCCTTGAGCCAGTCAGCGGGGTAAAGCACCTCGACTGCGCTCACCTCGATGTAAGGCACTTGATGCACGGCAGCGGTCAGCAATGCGGATGCACTTCCGAGCGGGTGCACATCGCCGCGCAGGTACACCACGCCGGATTCGCTCACACCGGCCGTGGCTACCTTTTGGCCCTTCACCTGGATTTCAATGAGGCTCACATCCTCGTCGTCATCGGTTTCAAAAATCGTTGGCATATCGGTCCTTTCAGCGGCTGAATGCAAGTTGGCGGCGCAGGTCGTCTTCCTTGACCACCAGCACCTTTTCTGTCTTGAGTGGGGCGAGGGTGTACCTTTTCACGAATCTCTTGCCCCTTGAGCTTGAGGCGGGGCCTAGGGATGAGCGCAAGCGGCCTGCATTGCGCAGCTTGACCAGCACAGAGCTGATGTCGGGGTGGTCGATCTTTGACAGCCCAAGGGCCATGCTGATCTGGCCGATGGTCAAGCCCGGTTGCGGGATGTTGGCCGCCAGGGCTTCTTCACAGTGCGTGGTCAGCAGCGCTTCGATGCGTGCCTTCAGTCCTGGTGGTGTCACTTTTTCCATTGGCATCCTGTGCAACGGGCATCGTTTTGTCCGAGGGTTGTGTGGGTGTACTGGCAGGTCTTGGCCATGCGGTGCGGCACGCTGACAAGCTTTTGCGTGCGTGTCTCGCCGTCAGACCAGTGGCCATCAGCGACTACCTGGGCGGGCTTGTACGGTGGACGGTTGAAGCAGCCGTGGGTCATTTGCGCACCGTTTTTGAAAGCTGCCGAATGGCGGTAGCTGCATAGCCGGACCCCCCGCCCGGAACACCGGTTGCGGCCTGCATGCCAGCTGCGGTGTCGAGGACACGTCGCGGTGTGACCTTGTGCCGGACCAGGCCAAGCCGGACCTGCTCTAAGTGCTCGGCGTCAGAGGCAACATCCCACATGCCGCGCATGACGATTTGCGTCCAAGCGCCATCTTCTTTCTCCCATATGCTTTTGATGGCGGCAAACACCCGATCAATTCTGGTTGGATCGTCTCGATACCACCCATGGATAGACCCAATGGCTGTTGTCGCCCCAGCTTTTGTGCCGCCCTTCGCAATGCAGACGCCGTAGCGGGCGAGTAACGCATCGACTCCAGCAGCCACATCGTCCCCCATCGCCACGGACGCACGATGGCGGTCGCGCACATTTGCTTTTGACACGCCGCTGCCGTTCATAAGCAAAAACCAGCGCGCTTCTTTCTGCTGGTCACCGTTCACGATTACGGCCGGCACAGCGTCCTCTCCAGATGCAATGGCCAACGCCAGTGTGTGCTGGCCGTCATACACCCACAAGGAGCCGTCATCCCTGCGGGACAGCGATACCGCCTTGCATGCGCCACGGTTGTAGGCCCGCTTCAAGCGGTCGATGCGCTTCACGTCCAGCGTCCGCTGGTATGAGTGATCGATGTTGATGGTGTTGACGCTGACAAATTTCAATTCAGTTCGGGTCATGGTCACTTCCCATCGTCCAAGTTCTTCTGAATCTCCTCCTGGAGCCGGGTGGCGTACACCAGGGCATCGGCCAACTCTTCGCGCAAGTGCTGCAGCCACTGGATGGCTTTCAGCGGATTGGCTTCAACGCTGGTCCCATATTTATTCAGGCCGAATTTCTGGCGGGCCGCGATCATTTCGCACACCCGTGCTTCTGTTCCTGTTGCCATCGGCTTGGATTTTTCTGCTCCATATGCGTGACCAAGTTTGTATGCATGGACGAATTTGTGGAAATCATCCACTTCTCCCCATGTGTAGCCGTTAGCTGCCACGTCCGTAAGTAATACGGCATATGCTGATTCGGCCATCGTGTTTATGTCGTTTGCGCTCATGCTGTGATTTCTCCTGTGGTCATGTCGATGTATTCCGGTGCTGAAAACCTCACGCCCTGATCCGCTCCAAAGGCTTCCACCCACTCCATCAGTCGCC
>CAZGDZ010000315.1:0-3136 GCA_964524855.1 uncultured Macromonas sp. | reverse complement strand
GTGCGCACCGGCTGACGCACACCCTCAAGGGCGTGGCCGGCAACCTCGGCGCCACCACCGTGCAGCAACTCGCCGAGGCGCTGGACCAGCCTTTGCGGTTGGCCGCCGCGCAACCCGCCGAGGCCCAGCACTGGCTGGCCTCGGCCGAACCACATCTGTGCCCGCTGGTGCAAGGGATGACGCATTTGCTGAAAGACCTGCAAGCGGCGCTGCAACACGCCGTCGAGGACCTCCCGCCCCCCTTGGCAGCCCCCCCCACTGCGGTGGACACCACCCGGGTGGTGAACGAGCTGCGGGAACGGTTGTCGCTGGGCGACCCGGGCGCACTGGACTGGGCCCATAGCCACCACCACCAACTCCAGCAGGTGTTGAGCGGCAATCTGCCCCGATTCACCCAAGCCCTGCGGGATTTCGATTTCGAGCAAGCGCTGCAACTGCTTAGCCCCCCTTCCCAGGATTGACACCCTATGCACTCACCCCGACCCGCTCTGTGGCACCGACTGTGGTGGGCCTGGCTGCTGAGTGGGTTGTTGGGCAGCGTTGGGTGGGCCCAGACGCCCGCGCCGCTGCGGGTGGTGACCGACGAAAACTACCCGCCCTACCTCTACCGCGACAGCGAGGGGCGCCAAACCGGCTACCTGGTGGACCTGTGGGCGCTGTGGGCGGCTAAAACCGGCCGGCCGGTGGAACTCCAGGGCCTGCAGTGGGCCGAAGCCCAAACCCAGTTGCTGGAGGGCAAGGCGGATGTCATCGACATGATTTTCCGCATCCCCGAACGCGAGGCGCTGTACGAGTTTTCCCAGCCCTACGCCGATCTCAACATCGGCATCTTCAGCCACCCCTCGATTTCGGGGCTGGTGAACGTGGGCGCACTGCGTGGTTTTCAGGTGGGCGTGCAGGCGGGCGATGCCTGCATTGACGAACTGCGCCGCGCCGGCATCCATAGCCTGACGGTGTACCCAAATTACGTGGCCATCATCGACGCTGCCGCACGTGAGGAAATCAAGCTCTTTTGCATGGACGAGTGGCCAGCCCACTATTACCTGTACCAGCGCGGCCAGCACCTGAACTTCCAGAAATCGATGGACTTGTACCACGCCCGTTTCCACTGGGCGGTGGCCAAGGGCCGAAGCGCCCTGTTGCAGGAAGTGGAGGCGGGCATGGCCGCCATCTCGGCAGCGGACAAGGACGCCCTGCGCCAGAAGTGGCTGCGCACCCCCACCCGCCCATGGCAGGAATGGGCGGAGCCGGTGGCATGGGTCGCCGGGCCGCTGCTACTGGCCGGCGCCGTCCTGGCCTTGTGGGCAGGCTCGCTGCGCCGGCTGGTAGCGCGCCGCACCCGCGACCTGCAGGCCGAACGCGCAGCGCTGGCGTCGCTCATCAACGGTATCCCCGATCTGGTCTGGCTCAAAGACACTCAGGGCCGCTACGTGTCGTGCAACCAGCGCTTTGAAGCCTTCTTTGGCGCAACCGAGAAGGACATCATCGGTAAGACGGACTTTGATTTCGTGGACGCTGAACTGGCAACGTTCTTCCGCAACAACGATTTACGGGCGATGCAGGCAGGGAGAGCGATGGTGAACGAGGAAGACATCACCTTCGCTGACGACGGGCACGTAGAACGGGTGCAGACCATCAAGTCGCCGCTGTACGACGGGGCGGGGCGTTTGATCGGGGTGCTGGGCATTGCCCGCAACATGACCCCGCTGCTCGACACGCAGGATGCGCTCAAGGCCAGCCTGGAGCGGCTGCGGCGGGCCGAACGCATGGCCAAGCTGGGCCACTGGGAGCTGGACGCCGAGCGCCAGCACATGACCTGGAGCCACCAGGTTTACGCCATCCACGGCCTGCCACCGGGGGATGAACCCATTCCGCTGGACCAGGCGGTGGCCTTGCTGGAACCCGCCGACCGGCAGGAATTGCTGGCCCGCCTGCGCACCCCCGACGCCATGCCGCTGGCCTTCGAAATGAACCTGCGCCTGCGTCTGAACAATGGGACGACCAAACACCTGATACTGCACGCCGAAACGGTGCAAACCGCCCCTTCTGGCGCCTGGCATTGGCAAGGCACGCTGCAGGACGTGACCGAGCAGGTGCAAGCCCGCCAAACGCTGGACGAGCGCAACGCCATCTTTGCCACCATCGTGGATCAGGCGATCGATGCCATCATGCTGATGGATCTGGAAACGGGACGGTTCGTGGAGTTCAACAACGCGGCCTGCAGCAGCTTGGGCTACACCGCCGAAGAGTTTTCGAAGTTGACTGTGAATGACATCGGCGGGGACGATACGCTGGCCCGGATCAACCAGAATTTCGGCCTACGGTTAGCGCCCGGTGGAATGATTTTTGAACACGTACAACGGGACAAGCAAGGCAACCCACGCCCGGTCATGATCAGTTCGCGGGGCTTGATTCTGCGCGGCAAAAAGTACGTGGCCTCCATCTGGCGGGATATCAGCAGCATCAGGGCACAGCAACTCGAACTCGAAAACTACCGCGAACGCTTGCAGCAAATGGTGCAGGAGCGCACCGAACAGCTCGCCACCGCCACCGAGCACCTGCAAGCCTTGAACGCCGAGCTCGCGGCGCTGTTTGAATCGGCACCGGTCGGTATCGCGCTGATCCGCGACCGGGTGTTCCTGCGCTGCAACCCCCACCTGCAAACCATGCTGGGCTACGATCCGGGTGAACTGGTGGGGCTCAACACCCGCTTGCTGTACCCCGACGAGGCCAGCTACGAACGCGGCGGCGATGAAGTGATGCAGGTGCTGGCCCAGGGCGAAACCCATGTGCGGGTGGAGCAGTTGCGACGCAAAGACGGCTCCCTCCTGTGGACACGCCTGACCACCCGCCTGCTGGACCCTACCGATCCATCCAAAGGGCTGCTGGGGATGATGGAAAACATCGAAGCCGAACACGGCGCGGCCGAAGCGATGCGCGAAGGTAAAGAGCAGGCGGAAGCCGCCGCCCGCACCAAATCGGCCTTCCTGGCCAACATGAGCCACGAAATCCGCACGCCAATGAACGCCATTCTGGGGATGGCCCACCTGGCGCTGCGCACCGACCTCAACCCGCGCCAGCAGGACTACCTGCAACGCATCCAGGCGGCGGGCAAGCACCTGCTGGGCATCATCAA
>CAZGDZ010000314.1:0-3154 GCA_964524855.1 uncultured Macromonas sp. | reverse complement strand
GAAGGCGGCGGTGGTGTCCAGCGGCTCGGGGCGGTAGGGCAGCAGAAAACGCGGCCCGAGGTCGGCAAAGGCCTTGGCTTGGCCGGTGGTGGTGCGGCCTGCCCGCTTGACGAAGCTCTTGAT
Source organism: uncultured Macromonas sp. (assembly GCA_964524855.1). Classification (GTDB taxonomy): domain Bacteria; phylum Pseudomonadota; class Gammaproteobacteria; order Burkholderiales; family Burkholderiaceae_C; genus CAZGDZ01. The sequence continues at coordinate 3,031 of CAZGDZ010000314.1, read as the reverse complement.
GGTTTTGGGGTGCGGTACGCCGGCCAGGGCGCCTGGGGGCGCATCGGCGACGGCGGTGGCCGGGTGGTGCGTATCGGGCATGGGGGAGTCGGCGTTCGGGTTCACAACCCGGGATTGTAGGCACCCGCCCACCGGGCGTGCCACTGTTGCGTCCATTGGCTCAGTGCATCGGGCACCGAACCCCTGGCGGTGGTCAAATCCAGCACTGCCGCCGCCGCATTCAGGCAGGCCAACGGATCGCTCACATCCAGCGCGGGCGCGCCGTTTTGTTTGGACAGTTTGTCGCCCAGCGCGTCGCACACCAGCGGTGTGTGCAGGTAGCGTGGCGTGGGCAGCCCCAGCGCGCCTTGCAGCAGGATTTGCCGCGCGGTGTTGTCGTGCAGGTCTGCACCCCGCACCACGTCGGTGATGCCTTGCAGCCCATCGTCCACCACTACCGCCAGCTGGTAGGCCCACAGCCCGTCGGCACGCTTCAGCACAAAGTCGCCCACGGCTGATTCGACCGCTTGCCGCTGCCGCCCCAGGCGGCGGTCCACCCAGTCGGTGGTGGCTGGCCAGCCCAGGTGGCGCAGCACCGCGCCGGTGTGCAACCGCCAGGCGCGTGCGGGTCGGCCGCGCAAGCCGCCGTATTCGGGGCGGCAGGTGCCGGGGTACACCCGCTCGGCGTGTCGTTCGTGGCTCACGCCTTGGGCGGCCCAGTTGGCCTCGATGTCTTTGCGGGTGCAGGCGCAGGGGTAGGCCAGCCCAGCATCGGCCAAGCGATCCAGCGCGGACTGGTACAGCGCGCCGCGCTGCGATTGCCACACCGGCGGCTCGTCGCTGTGCATTCCGCACGCCGCCAGTTGGCGCAAGATTTCGTGGTCAGCTCCGGGCACGCAGCGCCCTTGGTCCACGTCTTCCAACCGAACCAACCATGGGCCGCCGTGGGCCCGCGCGTCCAGCCAACTGGCCAGAGCGGCCACCAGCGATCCCGCATGCAGGGGCCCGGTGGGAGAGGGCGCAAAACGCCCACGGTAGGGGCGAGCCCCCGCCGTCATGCCATGGTCAGGGCCAGTTCCAAGCCCGACACAAAGGCGTTCTCGACCCGGTGGCCCAGGCACCAATCGCCACAGACACCCAGGCCTTGGCCCTCATCCCATAGGAAAGCTTCACCCAGCGGCTGGCTGGTTTGGGCATAACGCCAGCGGTGGGCTGCGGCGTGGCTGGGCGTGGCACGGATGCCGGTCAGCTCCGAGAATCCTTTCAACAGCTTGGCCTTGACGCGCTGGGCGTCGTCTTCCAGGTGCTCGGCGGACCACGCCGGGCTGGCTTGCACCGTCCAGCGTTCCACCGGGTCGCGGCCAGGCTTGCTGGTTTCGCGCGCCAGCCAGGCGATGCGGTGGTGGTCGCCCCGGGCCACGTGCCAGCGCGGGCCAAAACCATTCAGGCCGGGTTGCATGGCCTGGGGGAAGGCGAGCATCAGTGTCCAGCAGGGGGCCACGCTCACGGCGTTCAGCTGCTTGACCCAGTCGGGCTGCAGGGCGCTGGCGCGCAACAAGGTCTGGGCTTGCGGGTGGGGCAGGGCCAGCACCACTTGGTCAAAGCCGCCGTGCACGGTTTGGCCGCCATCGGGCGCTTCGGTGCGCAGTTGCCAGCGTTGCGGTGCCAGGGCATCGGCTTCCACACGGGTCACCAGCGTTTCAAATTTCACCTCGGCGTTCAGGCTGCCGTTGCCCAGCGGTTCTGCCCAGTGTTTCACCACCGCGTTCATGCCCGGCGTACCCACCCACTGGGTTTCGCGCGGTGGTGGCGCGCTGGCCATGGTTTGCCCCATGGTGTCCAGCACCCGCACGGTGTTGACGCGCCAAGGGGCCACGGGCGCGGCGGTGGCTTGCAGCGCCCGTTGGAACCGTTCGTCGCGCACGGTGAAAAACTGTGCGCCATGGTCAAAACCGCCGAACTCGCTGCGTCGCGTGGCCATGCGGCCACCGGCACCCCGGCTCTTCTCAAACACGGTGACGTGGTGACCGGCTTGCACCAGCGTGCGCGCACAGGCGATGCCGGCCATGCCCGCGCCGATGACCGCGATGTGGCGGCGGGCGCTGGGCGGGGGTGGGGTGCGACGAGGTTTGCGGTTGGCCATAAGGGTGTGTGCTCCGTGGGCTGATGTGCCACTGTAACTCAGCGGTGATGGCGGGTCAGCAGGGCTTCGCGGGTGCCGGGTTGCGCCAACTGGCTCAACCACCACTCCAGCGCCCGGCCTTGCCCAGCGGGGCCGCCCTTGCCGGTGTGCACCCGCCAGGCGTAGGCCGGCCGGTAGACCCGGGGCGGCAGCGTGGTGGTTTTGGCGACCAGCAGGCCGGCCTCCAGATAGGGCTGCACCAGTCGCAGGGGTAAAGAACCGCAGCCCAGACCGCGCAATTGCGCCTCCAGTTTGTGTTGCATCGTCGGTACCGTCAGCACGTCTTGCCCGGGCATCAGGCCAAAGGTCAGCCCGCCGCCGCGCTGGGTCGAGTCGGCCACGGCCACCACGCGGTGGGGCTGCAGGTCGGCTGGAGTGAGCGGGCCGGTGACGTTGGCGAGTGCATGGTGGGGCGCCACCACGAAGACAAACACCACTTCACCCAGCGACTCGGCCCGCAGCCCGGGCGGGGCGTTGCCGTCCAGCACCACACCCAGGGCCAGGTCGGCCTGGCCCACCATCAGCGTTTCCAGCGTGCCCGACAGCGTTTCGGTGCGCAGCCGCAGCCGCGTGGGCGCCCCCAGCGCATAGAAGGCTTCGCACAGCTCAAACAGCGTGCCGCGCGCGATCACCGCGTCGGCGCTGATGGTGAGCTGCGATTCCCAACCGGTCGCGATGCGCTGCACCCGTTGCGCCAGTGCGTCCCATTCCTGCAGCAGGTGTTCGCCGGTGCGCAGCAGTTCCGCGCCGGCCGGCGTCAATTGCGCGCGGCGCGAACGGCGGTCGAACAGCAGCACGTCCAGCGCGTCCTCAATCTGGCGCACCCGGTAGGTCAGGGCGCTGGGCACCAGCCCCAATTCGCGCGCGGCG
>CAZGDZ010000313.1:0-3193 GCA_964524855.1 uncultured Macromonas sp. | reverse complement strand
AAGGCCCGGCAGGTGGTCGAATCCGGGCAACTGGGGCGGTTGGTCACGGTCATGGGCAGTGCCACCTTCTACAAGCCCGACCATTACTTCGACGATGGCCCCTGGCGCCGTGAAGCTGGCGGTGGCCCGATCCTGATCAACATGATCCACGAGGTGCATAACCTGCGCATGTTGTGCGGTGAGATCGTGGCGGTTCAGGCCTTCGCGTCCAGCGCGACACGCGGCTTTCCGGTGGAAGACTCGGTGGCCATCAACCTGCGGTTTGCCAATGGCGCTTTGGGCAGCTTCATGCTCAGCGACACGGCGGCCTGCGCCCGAAGTTGGGAGCAGACCAGCCAGGAAAACAAGGCCTACCCCAGCTACCAAGACGAAGACTGCTATGTGGTGGCCGGCACCAACGGCAGCCTGTCGGTGCCCACCATGCGCCTGAAGACCTACCCTCGGCCCGAGGACCGTTCCTGGTGGAAACCGTTCGAAGTGGGTAACGTGGGCCTGGTGCGCGACGATCCGCTGAAGCACCAGATGGAACATTTTGGCGCCGTGGTGCGCGGTGAGGTACCGCCTTTGGTGAGCGCGCGCGATGGCTTGCAAAACCTGAAAATCACCGAAGCCATTGCCGAAGCGGCGCGAACCGGCCGTGTGGTGGAACTGGCCTGATCTTTTCAATTTTCGGAGTCCCGCATGAAAAAAATCCTGATCCTCAACGGCCCCAACCTCAACCTGCTGGGTACCCGTGAACCGGCCCAGTACGGCTACACCACCTTGCCCGACGTGGAGGCGTTTTGCAAAGCCCACGGCGAGAAAATCGGCTACGAGGTCGAGTGCTTCCAGAGCAACTGGGAAGGCGCGTTGCTCGACAAGATTCAAGAATACGGCCGCCTCTACAAGGCTGGCGAGGTGCTGGGCGTGGTGTTCAACCCAGGCGCCTTCACCCACACTTCCATTGCGCTGCACGACGCCATCAAGGGCGTGGAGCCGATGCCGGTGATCGAGTGCCACATCTCCAACGTGCATGCGCGCGAGGAATTCCGTCACCACTCCTGGGTGTCGCCGGCCGCAGCGGGCATCGTCATTGTTTTCGGAGTGGACGGCTACCTCGTGGCCATGTACGGCCTGGTGCGCAAGTTCGTTCAATCCGCCGCCACCCAAAAGCCCTGAGCGCCGGCTGGCGTCCTGCATGACATGCGGGATTTCCCTGTGTAGGGTCGATCATTGAACAGTTTTGATCGGTGATCGACCTGATGTGGGACGCGTTCGTGCACCGTCTTGGAGCTGCAGCCGTACAGTCATCGACAGTTTTCTTTCACCGCCTTACCCGCCCATCGCGACACCCATCATGATCAACGGCCACACCGAAATCATCGCCCACATCGGTTACCCCACGCACAGCTTCAAGGCGCCGATGATCTACAACCCGTACTTCGAGGCGTCGGGCATCAACGCGGTGGTGGTGCCCATGGGCAGCAAGCCCGAGACCTACCCCGACCTGTTGCGCAGCGTGTTCACGCTGGAAAACATTCGGGGCGCGCTCATCACCATGCCGCACAAGGTGGTCACGGTCGGCCTGCTGGACGAGGTGACGCCCACGGTGCGTGTGGCCGGTGCCTGCAACGCCGTCAAGCGCACCGCCGATGGGCGTCTGGTGGGTGATCTGTTCGACGGCGAAGGCTTTGTGCGCGGTGTGCAGCGCAAAGGCCTGGTCTTGAAGGGGGCTCGTGCCTTGGTGGTGGGCAGCGGTGGTGTGGGCAGCGCCATTGCAGCTTCGCTGGCCGCTGCGGGCGTGGGCACCATGGGCCTGTTCGATGTGAACGTCGCATCCGCCGAGGGATTGGGTGCGCGACTGAAGGCCCAGTACCCGGGCATTGATCTGCAACTGCATACCAAAGATCCGCACGGCTACGACCTGGTGGTGAACGCCACGCCGCTGGGCATGAACGAAGGCGACCCGCTCCCGATCGACATGGACCGCCTGTCGGCCGACACCTTCGTGGGCGAGGTGGTGATGCGCACCGAAATGACCGCGTTCCTGACCGCCGCCCAGGCGCGCGGTTGCCGCATTCAGGTGGGCTCGGATATGCTGTTTGAGCAGATTCCCGCCTACCTGGAGTTCTTTGGCTACCCCACCACTACCGCCGAACACTTGCGTTCGTTGGCCCGTCTGAGTTATTGAAAAGAGGTATTCATGAGCGACTTCCTGACCAAGACCGCCGTCTCCCGCGAGCCGCTGCAGGCTTCCTTCAGCGATGCGTCCAACCCCATCGGGCTGGATGGGGTGGAGTTCATCGAATACGCCACCAGCAAACCGCAGGCGCTGGGCCAGGTGCTGGAGATGATGGGCTTTCGGCCCATCGCCCGCCACCGCTCGCGCGAGGTGCTGCTGTACCGCCAGGGCGACATGAACATCGTGGTCAACGCTCACCCAGACGAAGCACGCGCCGCCAGCCATGGCAGCGAAGTGCCCAGCATTTCGGCCGTGGCGCTGCGGGTGCGCGACGCCCGCGCCGCCTACGACTACGTGCTGGAGCGCGGTGCCTGGGAAGTACCCACCCACGCCGAGGTGATGGAACTCAACATCCCCGCCATCCACGGTGCGGGCGGTAGCCGCATCTATTTCGTGGATCGGTACAAAGAGTTTTCGATTTACGACGTGGATTTTGTGCCGATTCCCACGGTGGATCAGCACCCGCCTGCGGCCGCCGGCGTCCACTTCTTTGGCATTGTCCAGTACATCGGCCCCGACCGCAGCTACGACTGGATCGAGTTCTACACCGAACTGTTTGGCACCCAGTTGATCCCCGACGAAGAGCGCTACGGCATCATGCCCAAAGGAAAACTGCTGCGCACGCCGGCCTTGGCCCCCGCAAACCGCTTCATGCTGCAACTGATCGAGCCCGAGCCCAACGTGTACGACGCCAACGAACGGCTGCAGCGCATCGGCTTGGGCGTGCCGGACGTGCTGGCCGCCGTGCGGGCCTTCCGCGCGCTGGGCGTCGAGTTTGTGGAAACCGAAGCAGCGCACACCGAACCGCGCGGCGCTATCACCAAAACCTACCTGGGGTCCGTGGTGTTCGAACTGGTCCACAGCGACGCACCGGGGGCTTGACCATGCGCCGCAGCCACCCCGTAGATAAAACCATCGCCACTTTTGGCATGGACACGATCACCCTGGCCGGGCCGCTGGAGGCCAAGCTGG
>CAZGDZ010000312.1:0-3201 GCA_964524855.1 uncultured Macromonas sp. | reverse complement strand
CTGGACACCGCCTGAAAGTTACACGTTTGGCGAGGCCGAACTCAAGCCCTTGCGCGCCGGCGAAAGTCTGCCTTGGCGCTTGGTGGCTTGACGCCAGACACCTGGGCTGCGCCTTGGATGCATCCTTGGCGCGGTCTGGGCATTGCGGTGGCCGACGCAACGGCGCAGCCGAATGGTGAGTTGCTGAATGTGGCTGCTGCGCTCAACGCCGCTCAGCAAGCCCCCGTTCGCTTCGTTCCCCAGGCCGACCTGCCCGAGGGCGTGGCCTACGAAAGTCACATCTACGCCACCCGCTGCGTGCCCACGCGCGACAACCTGCACGACTTTTTCAACGCCTTGTGCTGGATGCGTTTCCCGCACACCAAGCAGGCGCTCAACCGCCTGCAGGCCGCAGCCATTGAAGCCGCTGGGGGTGTGCAGGCCACGCGCGGCCCGTTGCGCGACGCGCTGACCTTGTTTGACGAGAATGTGCTGCTGCTGCAAGCTCCCGATCCGCTGTGGCACGCCTTGCAAGCGCGCGATTGGTCGCGGCTGTTCGTCACCTTGCGTCCGCTGTGGGCGCAAGCCACGGCCGTGACCTTTGGGCACGCCCTCACCGAAAAGCTGGTCGTACCTTACAAGTCCATCACCGCGCACGTGCTGTGTCTGCCGGTGCCTGCGCACCTGCCGGCCGACCCTGGGCATGGCGCCCACCCGTGGGACGGTTGGCTGGCGGCGCAACTCACGCCCGAATGGCTGGCCACCAAGCCCTACACCCCCCTGCCGGTGCTGGGCATTCCCGGCTGGTGGCCGGCCAACGAGGACCCCGCGTTTTACGCCGACACCACCGTGTTTCGCCAGCCTCGCCAGCGGCCTTGAAACGCACCAGAGCAACCCCTATATCATTGTCAGGATTCAGACAGCGCGCGGGAACCTCGACGCCGTGCGCCGATCTGAAGGCAGTCCCCTTTTGGACTTTTGGAGCACACACCAACATGAAACGCATTCTTTTGCTGGTTCTGACCAACGTGGCCGTGATGGCCGTGCTGTTGATCACCACCCGCATCCTGGGTGTTGACCGGTTCCTGACCGCCAACGGCCTCAACCTGACCGCACTGGCTGGCTTTTCGCTGGTCATCGGCTTCGGCGGCGCCTTCATCTCGCTGTTGATTTCCAAGCCCATGGCCAAGTTCAGCACGGGCGCGCGCGTCATCAGCCAGCCGCAAACGGCGGACGAGGCCTGGATCGTGCAAACTGTGCAGAAGTTTGCCGACAAGGCAGGCATCGGCATGCCCGAGGTTGCCATTTTCGAGGGCGCACCCAACGCCTTTGCCACCGGTGCGTTCAAGAATTCGGCCCTGGTGGCCGTGTCCACCGGTTTGCTGCAGAACATGACCCGCGAGGAAGTGGAAGCGGTGATTGGCCACGAAGTGGCGCACATTGCCAATGGTGACATGGTGACCATGACCCTGATCCAGGGCGTGATGAACACCTTCGTCGTGTTCTTGAGCCGCGTCATCGGTTACGCCGTGGACAGCTTCTTGCGCAAGGGCGACAGCGAGAGTTCCGGCCCGGGCATCGGTTACATGGTCACCACCATCGTCATGGACATTGTGCTCGGCTTCCTGGCTGCCATCATCGTGGCCTGGTTCAGTCGCCAGCGCGAATTCCGTGCCGATGCGGGAGCTGCCCAGCTGATGGGCCGCAAGCAACCCATGATCAACGCGCTGGCGCGCTTGGGTGGTCTGCACCCGGGTGAGCTGCCCAAGGGCATGCAGGCCATGGGCATCACCGGTGGTCTGGGCAAGTTGTTCTCCACCCACCCGCCGATTGAAGAGCGCATTTCTGCGCTGCAACAAGGCTGAACGCCGTCAACCGTAGCTCAGCGTCGCCTTGGCGCCCCGGTCGGGCGGGGGCGCGCTGATGCCCAAAGCGTGACAAGCCAACGCTTCTGCCACGCGCAGGCCATCCACCCCTGCCGACAAAATGCCCCCGGCATAGCCCGCCCCTTCGCCCGCCGGGTACAAGCCCTGCACGTTCAGGCTCTGGTAGTCGTCGCCGCGCGTGATGCGCAGCGGCGACGACGTGCGCGTTTCCACCCCGGTCATCACCGCATCGGCCATGTCGTAACCCTTGATTTTGCGGCCAGGGCCTCGCGCATGGCCTGCACCGCGTAACCGGGTAGCACCTCAGACAAGTCGCCCAGCTTGACCCCCGGTTTGTACGACGGCAGCACGGTTTGAAAACGGGTGGACGGACGCTCGGCCAAAAAGTCGCCCACCAGTTGCCCGGGGGCTTGGTAGTCTTGCCCGCCCACTTCAAAGGCGCGGGTTTCCAGTTGGCGCTGGAACACCACGCCTGCCAGCGGGTGGGTTTGGCCTTGGGCGTGCAGCGCCTGGGCTTCGGTCGCGTAGCGTGGGCCGGCTTCTGCACCAAAAGCCGCGGTCCAGGCGTCCGCGTCCAGTGGGTAGTCCGCTGGGTCGATCCCCACCACCATGCCTGCGTTGGCGTTGCGTTCGTTGCGCGAATACTGGCTCATGCCGTTGGTGACCACGCGCCCTGGCTCGCTGGTTGCGGCCACCACGGTGCCGCCCGGGCACATGCAGAAGCTGTACACCGCACGCCCATTGCTGGCGTGGTGCACCAGTTTGTAGTCGGCCGCGCCCAGCAACGGGTGGCCGGCATGGCGGCCCCAGCGTGCGCGGTCGATCACGCCTTGCGGGTGCTCAATGCGAACCCCGATGGAAAACGGTTTGGGTTCCAGGTACACGCCCGCGTCGTGCAATTGGGCAAAAGTGTCGCGCGAGCTGTGGCCCAGCGCCAGCACCACACGCTGGGCGGGCAGGGTGTATGTTTGACCGGAGGCCAGGTCCTGCACCTGCAGGCCGGTCAGCCGCTGGGCCATCCAACCGCTGGGCGTGGCTGGGCTGTTGGCATTGGTGGTTTCGGGCTCGCCTGTCAGGTGCACCCCCGTGACGCGCTGCTGAAACCGGATTTCACCGCCCAGCGCGGTGATTTTTTCGCGCAGGGCTTCCACCACTTTCACCAGCTTGAAGGTGCCAATGTGGGGGTGCGCCATGTACAAAATTTCGGGCGGAGCGCCCGCGTCCACAAACTCCTGAATCCGCGCCCGATCCATACGCGTCCAGTGCTGGTCGAGCGTCACGAGGGCATCGGTCTGGGCGTAGAAGGCGGAGCGGTTGCAGCCTAGAAGGCGCCCAT
>CAZGDZ010000311.1:1187-3211 GCA_964524855.1 uncultured Macromonas sp. | reverse complement strand
CGGGACCGCACTCCTACACCGGCGAAGACGTTCTGGAACTGCAGGCCCACGGCGGCCCGGTGGTATTGCAGTTGCTGCTGGCGCGCTGCCTGGGCGCAGCGGCTGAAACCGAAACGGCTACCGGCCGCCCACGGCTGCCGGGGCTGCGCCTGGCCCAACCGGGCGAGTTCACCGAGCGGGCCTTCCTGAACGACAAAATCGACCTGGCGCAGGCCGAGGCGATCGCGGACCTGATCGACGCCAGCACCGAGGCGGCGGCACGCAGTGCGTCGCGTTCGCTATCGGGGGATTTTTCACGCGAAATTGGCGAGTTGCGCGACGCGCTGATCCACCTGCGCATGTTGGTGGAGGCGACGCTGGATTTTCCCGAAGAAGAAATCGACTTTTTGCAAAAGGCCGACGCGCAAGGCCAACTGGAACGCCTGCAACGGCGTTTGGGCGAAGTGATGCGCAAAACGCGGCAAGGCGCGTTGCTGCGCGAAGGCATTAAGGTGGTGATTGCCGGGCAGCCCAACGCGGGCAAAAGCTCGCTGCTCAATGCCTTGGCGGGGGCCGAGCTGGCCATCGTCACCCCGATCGCCGGCACCACGCGCGACGTGGTGCAACAAACCATTCAGATTGAAGGTGTGCCGCTGCATGTGATCGACACCGCCGGCCTGCGCGAAGGCGAGGGCATCGACGAGGTGGAGCGCATCGGCATTGAGCGGGCCTGGGGACAGATTGAAGCCGCAGACGCGGTGTTGTTCCTGCACGACCTGACGCGCCTGGGGCAGCCCGCGTATGACGCTGCGGACGCCGAGATCGCGGCGTTGCTGGACGCGCGCTTACCCGCGAGCGTGACGGTGATTGACGTGTGGAACAAGGCCGATGCGACGGCGCCCTGGAACGGCTCGGGCCATCCGGCGCACGAAAACCTGCAACTCTCGGCCAAGACCGGGGCCGGGCTGGACACCTTGCGCCAGCGGCTGCTGCAACTGGCGGGCTGGCAAAGTGGCGCCGAAGGGCTTTACACCGCCCGCGAGCGGCATGTGCAGGCGCTGCGCCGGGTGGGCGAGCACCTGGACTTGGCGGCGCTGCACTTGGCGGCACAAGCGCAATCGCTGGACCTGCTGGCCGAAGAGTTGCGCCTGGCGCAAAACGCGCTGAACGAGATCACCGGGGCGTTCAGTTCCGATGATCTGCTGGGGGTCATCTTCAGTTCGTTTTGCATTGGCAAGTAAGCCTCACCCAACCCTGGCGCTCACTCCGCGACACTCTGGCGCACCGCATGCTCCCAGCGCTGCATGCGCGCTTGCGCCTCACTGCGCGGCATGGTCGGCACGAACGTGCGCTCGGCCTGCCATTGCTCGCTCACTGCCTTCAGGTCGGGCCACAGGTTGACCCCCAGTCCCGCCAGATAGGCGGCGCCGAGTGCCGTGGTTTCCGTCACTTTCGGCCGCACGACGGGGAGACCCAGCAAGTCGGCCTGGAACTGCATCAGCAAGTCGTTGACGCTGGCTCCACCATCCACCCGCAATTCGGTGACGCCACTCCCGCCCGCAGCGGCAGCGTCGCGCGCCATCGCTTGCAGCAAGGCGGCGCTTTGGTAGGCAATGCTTTCCAGGGCGGCACGGGCAATGTGCGCCACCGTGCTGCCGCGGGACAAACCGACGATGGCGCCCCGGGCATGGGCGTTCCAATAAGGCGCACCCAACCCGGTGAAGGCAGGCACAAACATCACACCGCCACTGTCGGGCACGGTGGTGGCAAGATTTTCCACCTCGCCACTCGAGGCAATCGCCCGCAACCCATCGCGCAGCCATTGCACCACCGCACCACCAACAAACACACTGCCCTCCAACGCGTATTGCTGCGTGGTGTCGGGCTGGGCGGCCGCCGTGCTGAGCAGGCCATTGGACGATGACTCCAGCCGTTGCCCGGTGTGCATCAACATGAAACAACCCGTGCCATAGGTGTTTTTCGCCATGCCCGCGCGAAAGCAACCCTGCCCGAACAAGGCCGCCTGCTGGTCACCGGCCATGCCG
>CAZGDZ010000311.1:0-1177 GCA_964524855.1 uncultured Macromonas sp. | reverse complement strand
CAAGCTCGGTGAGTTCGCCCCGACCCGCACGTTCACCGGCCATGCCGGCGATCGGTATCGGTGCGCCAAACCATTCGGCCACCGATTCGCCAAACACATGAGACGATGGATGGACTTGGGGCAGCACGCTCTCGGGCACATCGAACAATTGCAGCAACGCCGGATCCCAGGCGTTGCGTTGGATGTCAAACAGCATGGTGCGAGAGGCATTGCTGACATCGGTGGCATGCACCTGCTGACCCGTGAGCTTCCACAGCAGCCAAGCATCGACGGTACCGAACGCCAGTTCGCCCTGCTCGGCCAGTGATCGCGCTTGCGGCACATGGTCCAGCAACCAGCGGATTTTGGTGGCTGAGAAGTACGAATCCACCATCAACCCGGTGCGCTCTCGCACCAGCCCTGCATACCCCTGCTCGCGCAACTGGGCGCACAAGGGTTCGCCACGACGGTCTTGCCAAACGATGGCGTTGTGGATCGGTTCACCGGTGCGGCGATTCCACATCACGGTGGTTTCCCGCTGGTTGGTGATGCCGATGGCCGCCACATCCCGCGCTTGAGCACCCGCCAGTGCCAAAGCCTCGCGGGCGGTGTTCAGCTGCACGTCCCAAATTTCCTGGGGGTCGTGCTCCACCCAACCGGGCTGCGGGTAAATCTGGCGGAACTCCCGCTGCGCCTTGGCAACGATGGCACCACTTTCATCGAACACAATGCTGCGGGAACTGGAGGTGCCCTGGTCAAGCGCGAGCAACAGGCGCCTCATGCGGACGCCTCCCAATGGTAAGTTTGCATGTCAGACGTGGTCAAGCCACAAGTGATCAGAGAGATACCTGCTTCAGCGAGCAGGTTCGGAAAAGGTTCGGGTGGCATGCGGTCTGTGTAGAGCCGGTCGAGTTGCGACAGGCGCCCGAGCTCAACCATCGCGGGGCGGTTGAACTTGCTGTGATCTGCGGCCAGCCAGACTTCACGGGACTGCTCGATGATGGCGCGAGCGACCTTGACTTCGCGGTAATCGAAATCGCGCAGCGAGCCATCGGCTTCGATTGCGCTGATCCCGATCAGGCCCACGTCGACACGGAACTGGCGTATGAAATCCACCGCCGCCTCGCCCACAATGCCGCGGTCGCGCCCGCGCACCACACCCCCGGCCACGATCACCTCACACTCCGGATTGCCTGAC
>CAZGDZ010000310.1:0-3215 GCA_964524855.1 uncultured Macromonas sp. | reverse complement strand
AGGGCGCGCCACACATCATGTGGCCGCTGCGCTTCGTGATGCCCCACGACCCGTCGATGCGGCCAGCGTGGCTGATCCGGGCCGGCTTGTTTCTGTACGACCACCTGGCGCGGCGCGAGGTGCTGCCTGGATCGTGCAGCGTCGATCTGCGGCGACATCCGGCAGGGGTGCCACTGAACAAGCGGTACACGAAGGGCTTCGTGTATTCCGACGGTTGGGTGGACGACGCACGCTTGGTGGTACTGAACGCGCTGGACGCTGCCGAACGCGGCGCCGAGGTACTGACCCGTTGGCGCTGCGTGGACGCGCAGCGCAGCGCTGGGCAGTGGCGGGTGACGCTGGAAGCTGCTGATGGCAGACGGCGTGAAGTCACCGCGCGCGCATTGGTGAACGCCGCCGGCCCCTGGGCGGCGCAGTTTCTGGCAGAACACGCCCATGAAAAACCGAAGATGTTGCGTCTGGTCAAGGGCAGCCACATCGTGGTGCGGCGCCTGTTCGAACACGACCACGCCTACATCTTCCAAAGCCCCGACAAACGCATCATCTTCGCCATCCCGTACGAGCGCGATTTCACGCTGATCGGCACCACCGATGTGGAGCACCAGGGCGCGATTGGGCAGGCCCGCATCGACACCTCCGAAATCGCCTACCTGTGCGCGCAGGCCAGCCGCTATTTCGAACGTCAGATCGCCCCAGCGGATGTGGTGTGGACCTACAGCGGCGTACGCCCCCTGCTGGACGACGAGTCGGGCAACCCGTCGGCGGTGACGCGGGACTACTCGCTGGAGTTGGATGTGACCGGCGGCGCAGCCTTGCTGTCGGTGTGGGGCGGCAAGATCACCACCTTCCGCAAGCTCGCCGAGGAAGCCGCAGACCTGCTGGCGGCCCCCTTGGGCATGCCGCAGGGGCGCTGGACCGAACGCGCCGCGCTGCCCGGCGGTGACCTGCGCCCGCTGCTGGGAACCACCCAGCGCCCCGACGCCGATTTCGAGCGGCTGGTAGAGAACTTTCAGCACCGGTACCCGACGACTGCCCCGGATTTGCTGCGCCGTTTGGCACGGTGCTACGGCGCCCGGGCCGATACCCTGTTGGCGGATGGCCTGGGCCCCGAGGTGGTCACTGGGCTGCACGAGGCAGAGCTGCAATACCTACACCACACCGAATGGGCCCGCACGGCCGACGACGTGCTGTGGCGGCGCACCAAGCTCGGCCTCCACCTGGACGTTGAGCAGCGTGCCGCCGTGGCGCGCTGGTGCGAAGCGCATTGGGGTGCGGCCGTTACCGTGCCGGTGTGAGGCGCCGGCCTCGCTCCCACCAATCCCCCCCAAACTGCCCTTGCAGCCAGTCGATGAACTGGGTGACCTTGGCCGGCACCATGCGGGGCGACGGGTACACCGCGTGGATTTCCTGCTGCGGCAGTTGCCATTGCGCCAGCAGGGGCGTCAGCACGCCCTTGCGCAGGGACTCTTCCGCCACGTAGCGCGGCAGCGCGGCCACGCCCATGCCTTCGCGCGCGGCCACCAGCAGGGTGGACAGGTTGTTGGAACGCAACTGCCCGCGCACCGGCACCGTGGCGGACCGCCCCTCGGCGCCACTGAACTGCCAGCGCGCATCACCCTGCACCGTGCTGTAGATGAGCGCTTCGTGGTCTTTCAAGTCTTTCGGTGACGTGGGCGTGCCGCGCAACGCCAGGTATTCCGGCGCGGCCGCCACCACCCACGGGTTGAGGCCGAGGTACCGTGAACCCAGGGTGGAATCGGCCAGGGGCCCCATGCGGATGGCCACGTCCACGCCCTGTTCCACCAGGTTGACGTAGCGGTCGTCGCAGCTCAGGTCCACCTGGAGCTGCGGGTTCATGCGCATGAACTGCATGACCAGCGGTGCCAGCACGCGCCGCCCGAAGGCCACCGAGGTGCTGATGCGCAGCGCGCCCTGCACCTGCGTCTGCAGCAGCGCCGCGACGGACTCTGCCTCTTCCACGTGGTGGGTGATGAGCTTGCACTTCTCGTAATAGAGCAGGCCGATTTCGGTGGGCGTGACACCGTGCGTGGAGCGGTGCAGCAGGCGCGCGCCCAGCTGCGCCTCCATGCGGCGCACCTGCTTGGTAGCGGCGGGCTGGCCGATGCCCAGTTCGGCGGCGGCCTTGCTGAAGGAGCCCAGGTCCACAACGCGGACAAACAGGCGGATGGCTTGTATGCGTTCCATGGGTGCTATTCCACCATGGAATAAGCGAAATGCGCCAGTGCTGCCTTCCGATTCCCTTCTGCCGGGGCGAATATTCCACCAGACGCATAGCAAACCCACCTACAGGAGATAGACATGCCCAAGATGAAAGCCGCCATGGCGGCCGTGCTGGTGCTGGAGAAGGAAGGCATCACCCAGGCGTTTGGCGTGCCTGGCGCGGCCATCAACCCGCTGTACGCGCAACTGCGCGAACGCGGCACCATTTCGCACATCCTGGCGCGCCACGTGGAAGGCGCCTCGCACATGGCCGAAGGCTACACGCGAGCCGCACCGGGCAACATTGGCGTGTGCATCGGCACCTCGGGGCCGGCTGGCACCGACATGATCACGGGCCTCTATTCCGCGCAGGCCGACTCCATTCCCATCCTCTGCATCACCGGCCAGGCGCCGCGCGCACGGCTGCACAAGGAAGACTTCCAGGCGGTGGACATTGCGTCGATTGCCAAGCCGGTGACCAAGTGGGCCACCACCGTGCTGGAGCCCGCCCAGGTGCCGCGCGCCTTCCAGCAGGCGTTTCACCTGATGCGCTCGGGCCGCCCGGGGCCGGTGCTGATCGACCTGCCGTTTGATGTGATGCAGGCCGAGATCGAGTTCGACGAGGGGTGTCTCGAAGATCGTGGACTCGTCTACGGCGTGCTCGCTCATGGCCTACGTTCGGCGGTCCGCGGTAAGAGTTCGACGAAAACGGCGGTCTCGACGGTCGTCACGGCTGTCCGTGGCACCCGTCCGTCAGAGATACGGGAGAAGCCTGCCGGTCACGAAAGGAGTTATTCGTCGAGCGGACTGTGTGATAGTATGAGTCAGCCAGCACGGGGCGACGGCGTCGAAACGTCTGACGACGAGCCCGCACAGACGACCCCGACGGGCGCGACGGCGTGGGCGGCAAGCGATCGCGACCGTCTCTTGTCGCGGAGTTTGTGACGATGGTCGAAGAGCTCGCTCCCGAGGAAGTTAACGAGCGCGTCACCGCG
>CAZGDZ010000309.1:0-3223 GCA_964524855.1 uncultured Macromonas sp. | reverse complement strand
GCCTCCTGGGCAAACTGGTCACCCACGTCCTCGGTCTTTGCGGTCACCTCGCGCACCACCCGCCACCAAGCGGCCTGCACCGCGGCCAAACCATCCGCCGGCACCGCAGGCGTTGGGTTGGATGGGGCAGAGGGCGCCTGATCAGAGTCTTGAACCGAGGGGTCTGCGCTGCGGGACAGATTCAGTCGCGGCGCGCTCAGGCGTTTGGTGATCTGGCGATCACCGCACAAGGGGCACTCCAGCAAACCCCGGCTCAGCTGATCCAGGAAGTCATGCTCAGACCCGAACCAGCCTTCAAACACGTGCCCGCAAGCGCCATTCAAATCGAGCACCTTCATGGCGTGACCCGTTGCCAATCCAGCGGCCACTCGCCGCACAGCACCTGTTGCAGCCAGAGCAAACCGGTCAGCGTCTTTGCATCGGTCAACTCGCCGTCACGGCAGGCTTGCATCAGTTCGGCGGGCGTGACCGCCAGCACATCGAGCAGCTCGCCTTCGTCCAGCCGCTGGGGGCCAGGTGTGAGCCCACGGGCAAACCAGATGTCGATGAATTCGGTGGCGTAGGAAATGACAGGGTGCAACAATCCGGCCCGTGCCCATTCGGCGGCTCGGTAACCGGTCTCTTCGGCCAACTCACGCTGGGCACATGAGAGTACCGACTCACCAGGGTCCAACTTGCCGGCCGGGAATTCGATCATCGCGCGGTGCAACGGATAGCGGTATTGGCGCTCCACCACCACACGACCGTCTTCCAGCAGCGGAATGATCATCACCGCCCCAGGATGCACCACATACTCCCGCGTGGTGGTGCTGCCATCCGGCAGACGCACTGTGTCGCGCCGGGCATGCAGGAAATGCCCTTGGAACACCGCCTCGGAGCTGAGCGGAGTCTCCTTCAGGTGGGCGGGCTGCAGCTCAGGCAACAGGGGCATGCGCAAAATTCAGCGACGCCGCCCCAGGTAGCGAAACACAAAACCGGGGAATGCCAGGGTGAGGAACATCGCACCAGTGATGGCGTAAAACTCCCACCCCTGCGGGTAGATCTGACCCAAGTGCTGCTCAAGGGCCAACCCTACGCCCCCAACCACCAGGTACCACACCACCAGTTCGAACAACCGCCCCGCCAGACCTTTGTGGCCGCTGCGCGCAGGCCAGACCGCCAGCCAGCGTTCGTTGAGGAAAGGCAGGTTGGCGGTGATGAAGGCCAGTGCAATCACCAGCCAGACGGAAGTCGTGCTTGTCATGCCCCGAGGGTACCTCAGACCATCATGGCCTGGATGGCGTTGGCACAAAGAGCCATCAAGCCACCAGGGACAAGGCCCAGCACCAGCACCAGCGCGCCGTTCAAGGTGAGCACAGCGCGCACATCCATCGGGGCGACAATGGCCGCCGTGTGGGTGGGCTCGTCAAAGTACATCACCTTGATCACGCGCAGGTAGTAGAAGGCGCCAATCAGCGACATGAGGACCGCAAACACGGCCAAGCCCACGTACACGCCACCACCCGCTTGCAGCAACGCTTGCAGCACCGACAGCTTGGCGTAGAAGCCCACCAGCGGCGGCACACCGGCCAGCGAGAACATGCAAGCGGCCAGGATACCCGCGTACAAGGGGCTGCGTTGGTTCAAGCCGGCCAGATCACCGATCTCTTCCGACTCGAAACCTTCGCGGGACAACAACAGCATCACACCGAAGGTGGCCAGCGTGGTCAATACGTAGGTCACGACATAGAACATGGCCGCGCCGTAAGCGTTGGCCGCGTTGGAGGCATCGCCATTCACCACGCCGCTCACAAAGGCCAACAGCATGAAGCCCATCTGTGCAATGGTGGAGAACGCCAGCATGCGCTTGAAATTGGTCTGCGCGACTGCGGCCAAGTTGCCCACCAGCAGCGACACCACCGCCAGCACGGCCAGCATTTGCTGCCAGTCCACGGCCAGCGGCATCAGCCCTTCAACCAGCAAACGCATCACGATGGCGAATGCGGCCAGCTTGGGCGCACCACCAATCATCAAAGTGACGGCGGTCGGCGCACCGTGGTAGACGTCCGGCACCCACATGTGGAATGGCACGACGCCGAGCTTGAACGCCAGCCCCGCCACCACAAACACCACGCCCAGAATCAGCACCTGCGACTTTTCACCGCTGGCGCCAATGGCTTGGGCCACCACAGCAATGTCCAACGAGCCGGTGGCACCGTACAACAGCGACAAGCCGTAGAGCAGGAAGCCGCTGGCCAGCGCGCCCAGCACGAAGTACTTCATGGCGGCTTCGGTGGCGCGCAGGTCATCGCGGCGCAATGCCACCAGCGCATAGCCGGCCAACGTCAGCAATTCCAACCCCAGGTAGAGCACCAGGAAGTTGTGCGCCGAGATCATGATGAACATGCCCAGCAAGGAATAGGACGACAGGGAGAACAGTTCACCGCCACGCAGCATGTCGCGCGACAAGGCATACGGGCGTGCATAGACCAGCGTAACGATCATGGCCACGGCAGCAAAGCACTTCAGCCAGGCAGCCATCGGGTCGTTGACGACCATGCCGCCGAAACCACTCAAGGTCTGGCCGCTGGCCCCCATGTAACCCTCCAGACCGGCCACGACGGCCAGGGTCAACAAGGTCAAACGGTAAGTGGAAACACGGCCTGGAGACGACACGAACAGGTCGTAAATCGCGATCAGGCTGGTCATCACCAGGAGAATGATCTCCGGCATGACCATGGCCAAGCTGATACTGTCAATCATGGGTTGCTCTTTCGAATCTGTGATGGGCGATCAGCGTCAGCCTCAGGGCAGCTTGGTCACGGCCACGTGCTTGAGCAGCTCCACGACCGAGGGGTTCATCACGTCGGTGAACGGCTTGGGGTGGATGCCCATGTAGAGCACCATCACCGCCAACAGGGCCATCACCAAGAACTCGCGCTTGTTGATGTCCACCAGCGCCTTGACGTTGTCGTTGCCGACCGGACCCAGGTAGACGCGCTTGAACATCCACAAGGAGTAAGAGGCGCCGAAAATCAATGCACTGGCAGCGGCCATGCCGACCCAGAAATTGGCTTTCACCGCACCCAGGATCACCATCCACTCACCCACGAAGCCGGCGGTGCCGGGCAGGCCGGCGTTGGCCATGGTGAACAGCAGCGCGAACGCCGCAAACTTGGGCATGGTGTTGATGACACCACCGTAATCGGCAATCTCACGGGAATGCACGCGGTCGTACAACACG
>CAZGDZ010000308.1:0-3225 GCA_964524855.1 uncultured Macromonas sp. | reverse complement strand
GTGCGGTTGCAGCGCTTCACCGACACCATCGCGGTGCTGTCTTTTTTGCAGCAGAACCACAAAGAGAAGGCCCACAACCTGGCCGCCGCACTGTGCGCTCCGGTGGGCGAGCCCGATTTCGACATGGAAGCTGCCTGCAACCTGCTGACCATGCTGTCCCTAGCGCACCGCAAGGGTCTGGTGGTGCCCGACGACCTGGCCGTGGTGGAACGCCTGGGCCGGCGCTTTGCCACCACCAAAGCCATGGGCGAGCTGCTGGCCAGCGCTGCCAGCGCGCACACCGCCTACGCCGACATCCTGCGCGCCAGCCAGGACGACATGGTGCAACTGATCGAGCGCTCGCTGCGCTCGGCCAACCAGGGCGAATCGGAAGCCGCGCTGAAAGACCTGATGCGCACCGCCGAGGCCACACTCAACGCCCGCGCGGTGGAATCCGCCTGGCTGGTGCTGCAACGCTACAAAGCCCAGTTACCGCAGGCCGACACCTGGCTCACCCAAATGGGCGAGTTGCGCCAACACTACGGCACCGCCCGCAACAAACCCGCGCTGGGAGACCGGCGCCTGCGCCCGGCCGGCGGCGTCAACCTGGGCCCGATGGATCGCCCCTCAGCCGCACCCGTCTGAAACGTCCAGCAACAACTGGGCGGCCACGCTGGCGGCAATCACCTCCGGTTGTTTGCCCACAATCCCAGGCAACCCGATCGGGCAGACGATGCCCGCCAGCGCTTCGTCCGACCAGCCCCGCTGCACCAGCCGGCGCCGGAACGTCGCCCACTTCGTCTGGCTGCCTATCAGGCCCACGAACGGCAGGTCGTCGCGCTGCGCGCGCCGGCGCAGGCAGGCGTCCACCACCTCCAAATCTTCCGCGTGGCTAAAGCTCATGATCAGCACCCGGCTGCCGGGGGGCACATCGGCCACGGCCGCTTGCACCGGATCGGAATGCTCTGCCATCACCTGGGCCGGCAGATCGGCCGGAAACACCTCGTCGCGGCTGTCGAACCAATACACCTGGAACGGCAGCGGCGCCAGGGCCTGCACCAGCGCGCGCCCCACATGGCCACCGCCAAACAAGGCCACTGGCCAGCGACCGGCCTGCCAGCGCTGCCGCAGGGCCGGCACATCGTGCGCTGTCACGGGTTCGTAAGCCAGGTGCACCACACCACCGCAGCACTGGCCCAGGCTCGGGCCCAGCGGCACACGCAGCGTCTGGGCGGCCGCGTCGGGTTGGGCCAGCAGGGCACGGGCGGCGTGCACCGCATCCCACTCCAGCCGGCCGCCGCCGATGGTGCCCAGGGTGGACGTGGCCCACACCGCTATCCAGGCGCCCACTTCGCGCGGCACCGAACCTTGGGTCGCGGCCACCCGCACCAGCACCGCTGGCTCGCGCTGCAACTGTGTCAAAAAGCAAGAAAAGTCACCACCGGTGATCGGGCTCGTTTGCATGCTGGAAGTATGGCCCCGCTTGCCGCACAATGCAGACGCCCACGCAGATAGTGTCCCAACAGATTGCCCCATGACGCCCCTGAATTCACCCCTCCACGCCGCCTTGCCCACCACCAACCGCCCGGCGGTGCGCCACCTCGCGTGGGCCAGCGCAACCGTGGCAGCGCTGTGGCTGGCGGGTTGTGCCACCCCCCCGCCGCCCGCGCCCCCCTCCCCACCCCCGGCAGCGCCCGCCCAACCCCCGGCCGCACCTCCGGTGGCAGCACCCGCCATCACCGGCAAAGTGTCCGACGCCACCAGCGCGCGCGCTTATCGGCGCGATGGCGCGCAGCACCTCTACAGTCTCAACCAACACCGCATCTACCCCGGCACCATGCCCCCGCTGCTGCAAGCCGTGGGCGTGATGCAGGTGGAACTCGACGCGCGCGGCCACATCCGCCGGCTGGAATGGATGCGCGCCCCCAAACACGTGCCCGCCGTGATGGCCGAAATCGAACGCACCATCCGCGCGGCCGCCCCGTTCCCGGCGCCACGCCGGCTGGGCGGCGTGGTCTACACCGACACTTGGCTGTGGGACAAAAGCGGCCGCTTCCAGCTCGACACCCTGACCGAGGGCCAACGTTCCAAGCTGTGAGTTTGTGGCTATGATCGCCGCATGTCAGGCGTCAGCAGCACCGACCACATCGTCGAATCCCTCACCCGGGCGATCGTGGAGCATCGCCTGCACCCAGGCACCAAACTGGCCGAACAAAAACTGGCCGACCACTTCGGCGTTTCGCGCACCCTGGTGCGCCAAGCGCTGTTCCAGCTTTCGCAACGCCGGTTGATTCAACTGGAGCCCGCGCGCGGCGCGTTCGTCGCCACCCCTTCTGCGGCCGAAGCGCGGCAGGTGTTCGAAGTGCGGCGGGTGCTGGAAGTGGAAATGACGCGCAGCTTCGTGCGTCAGGTGTCGGCCCCACAGATTGCCGCGCTGCGCGAGCACGTGGCACTGGAGCAAGCCGCCGTGGCGCGCGACGACGCTCCCGGGCGCACCGAGCTGCTGGGCGATTTCCACGTTTGCATGGCCGAGCTGCTGGGCAACCAGGTGCTGGCCGATTTGCTGCGCGACCTCATCTCGCGCTGCTCGCTCATCACCCTCATGTACCAAAGCCGGGTGGCGGCGGCACACTCCAGCGAAGAACACGCCGCCATTGTGGACGCCCTGGCCGCGCGCGACGAAGCGCTGGCGGTGCGGCTGATGGAAACCCACCTGCAAGACGTGATGGCCAACCTGACCTTTGAAGGCCTGCGCCCGACCAGCGACCTGGCGCGAGCGCTGTCCTGACGCCCTTAGGCCGCCGCCAACCGCCGGTGCCGCACCGACGACCACACCGACGCAGCAATGAAGCCCACGCCAATCAGGCCGGTGAACACTTCCGACACGTGCATCACGGTGCCCAGAATCATCACCCCCGCCAGCGCACCAATCGCGTAATGCGCGCCGTGCTCCAGGAAGATGAACTGGTTGAGCGTGCCCCTGTTGACCAGGTACACCGTCATCGACCGCACAAACATCGCGCCAATCGCCAGGCCCAGCATGATGATGACCACGTCCTTGGTGATGGCAAACGCACCGATCACACCGTCGAACGAGAACGACGCGTCCAGCACCTCCAGGTACAAAAAGCTGGCAAAACCCGAGCGCTGCACCGTCTTCACCACCGCTTCGCCCTCTTCTTCGTTTTCGAACAAGGCCCCCACCGCGTCCACCGCCAGGTACAGCAAAATGCCCGCAATGCCTGC
>CAZGDZ010000307.1:1687-3225 GCA_964524855.1 uncultured Macromonas sp. | reverse complement strand
CGGAGAGCGCCACCTCGGCGTGGGTGAACCCTTTGTGCACACGGTAGCTGATGGCGCGGTCGTTGTAGAGGCTGGCGAAGACTTCCTTGATTTTGTGCAGGATTTCTTCCATGCCATGCACGTTCAGGAAGGTTTCCTGCTGACCAGCGAAGGACGCGTCGGGCAAGTCTTCGGCGGTGGCGGAGGAACGCACAGCGTAGGTGGCGGTGGCGCTGCCGGCATTGAGCGTTTCGTAGGCCTCGTGGATGGCCTTTTCCAGATCGGCCGGAAAAGGCTGAGCCTCCACCATGGCGCGAATTTCGGCGCCCACTTGGGCCAGCGCGCGCACGTCCTCGGTGTCCAGCGCCGCCAATTTGGCGTGGATGCGCTCGTCCAGACCGTCGGCCTTGAGGAATTCACGGAAAGCATGGGCCGTGGTGGCGAAGCCGGTGGGCACGCGCACGCCTTGCGGCAACTGGGAGATCATCTCCCCCAGACTGGCGTTTTTGCCACCGACCGACTCGACGTCGGCCATGCGAAGTTGTTCGAACGGCACGACCAGGGCGGTCGGACTGAACAGTTGAGACATGATGAAGCTCCAAGGTTAAAAAACCGGGTCACACCCCGCCTCGGTCGCCACAACGTTGTTCTTTTCTGGGCAACGGCCAAAGCCAAGCGCTGAATCTGGATAATGGCGCATTGTAGAACCTCGGGTCAGGGCGCCTAGCCGGGTTTTCGGCAGTGGCGCCATGGAAACACCTCGCATGAGAATATTTCACGATGCCACACCGCACTGCATTTTTCATCTCTGACGGCACCGGCATCACGGCCGAAACGTTCGCCAAAGCCATCCTGGCGCAGTTTGAGATCACGCCCAAGCGGGTGCGCATACCTTTTGTGGACGATGTGGACAAGGCCTACCAGGCGGTGCGCCAAATCAACCACGCGGCCGACATCGAAGGTAAACGGCCCCTGGTGTTCACCACCGTGGTCAACATGGATGTGCTGGAAGTGTTGCGTGCGGAATGCAAGGGGATGCTGATCGACATGTTCGGCACCTTCATCGCGCCGCTGGAACAGGAGCTGGGCATCAAATCCAACCACCGGGTGGGTCGGTTTTCGGACGTATCCAAGAGTCAGGAATACCACGACCGGATCGAGGCGATCAACTTCACCCTGGAGCACGACGACGGCCAGACGCACACCAACCTAGAGCAGTCGGACGTGATTCTGGTGGGGGTCAGCCGCAGCGGCAAAACGCCGACCTCGCTGTACCTGGCGATGCAGTTCGGGCTGAAGGCGTCGAACTACCCATTGATTCCCGAGGATTTCGAACGCCGCACCTTGCCGCCCGCGTTGGTACCGTTCAAGAAAAAACTGTTTGGCCTGACCATCGACCCCGCACGCCTGAGCGAGATTCGCAACGAGCGCCGCCCCGACTCACGCTACGCCAGCCTCAGCAATTGCCGCTACGAAGTCTCGGAAGCGGAGGCCATGATGCGGCGCGCGGGCATCCGTTCGCTGTCCACCACCACCAAGTCGATCGAAGAAATCGCGAC
>CAZGDZ010000307.1:0-1677 GCA_964524855.1 uncultured Macromonas sp. | reverse complement strand
CGCCACTAGGCAGCAGGTTTACATGGCGCCGGGCCGGGCGTGCACCGGCGAGCGGTAGAAATGCAGAATGCGCTGGACGTACTCGCGCGTTTCGGCGAACGGGGGCACGCCGCCATAGCGGTCCACCGCGCCCTCCCCCGCGTTGTACGCGGCCGAAGCCAGAACCACGTTGCCGTTGAAGCGCTCCAGCAACCAGCGCAGGTACGACAGACCGCCCCGCACGTTCTGCTCGGGGTCGAACGCGTTACGCACACCAAAGCGGGCCGCCGTATCGGGAATCAGCTGCATCAAGCCTTGGGCGTTTTTGGGCGATACGGCGCGGTGGTCGAGGTTGGATTCGGCCCGGGCAATCGCCAAGGCAAGGCGAAAATCCACATCAAACCGGGGTGCCAGCCGCTGAATCAGCAAAGCGTGTTGGCGCTTGTCGCGCGGCAAGGCCAGCACATAACGCTCCACCACCTCGAGTGGAACCACCGGCTCGACCGTCGGTTCGGGCGGCGCCACGGCAAACTGCGGCGCCTGGCCGGTTAGCAAGCATTCAGGCAACACGTCCGGCGGCAATTGCTCGCCCAAAGCGGCAGCGGCTCGCTCGTGACCACGCTGCGCAGCCAGCGCCAGCACCGCCAACGCCTCCAGCCGACCTTGGGCATCAGTCCGCCCCAGGTACAGGCGCCCCAAGCGGTATTGGGCCTCGGTGCTGCCGTAGCGCGCTGCCGCGCAATAACGCTGCGCAGCCAGCAACACGTCTTTCTTTTGCTGTGCGGTGTGACCTTCTTCAATCCAACGTGACAAACGCGGCGGCTCATCGGTCCATTCGGGCGCCACGTCATCGGGCAAGCCTGCGGCCTGGGCGGTCAGGCCAACGGCCGCAACCCACCCGAACAGCCAACGCAGGCGCCCGGTCATGTTTTTCGCGCCTTGCGGGACAGGTTGATGCCGTGAGCGTGGCGACTGAGCGCAAAGGAAGCAAAAATCTTCATCCACAAGGTGACGCCCGCCGTGGCAATCCAATCCTCACGCTCCATGGCCTGAAAACCCAACACCGCCACCAGCAGGCCCGCCATCACCACCCCGCAGACCAGGTTAATGGCCATTTCGTACGGGGCATAACGGGCCGAATCGGCCGGACCCACGCCCTTTTTGAGGGCGACTTCGGAAAAGTCACGGCGAACCAGAATGCGCCAGGCACGGCGCAGCCAGAAAAACGACACCGGAAACAAGGCCAGCAGAAAGACCCAGTCCAGCAAGGCGACGCTTACACCCCAATCCATATCGTGATCTCATTCATCAAGTTCGTGCCTCCCGATTGTCCAGCAAACGGAAGCCCAGTTCAAATGTAAAAAAGCCCCGTCAGCCGCAAGGCCAACGGGGCTGGATCAGGTCAGAGGGCAGCACCAGGCGCCACCCTCCGGGAGCCAGGGATCAGTGACCCGTGGCAGCGCCCGCACCTTTCGGCACGCGCACCGATTCCACCAGTTCCTGAATGTGCTTGGGCACAGGAGCGGACATCTTGCTGATGGCGTAGGCCACGGCAAAGTTGACGACCGCACCCACCGTACCGAAGGCTTCAGGGGTGATGGTGAAGAAGCTGTTTGCGCCACCGATCAGATCGGTGAACTCGGTGCCCTTCACGAAGAAGATGCCCTTGTGTGCGAACACGTAGAAGAGCGTCACGAA
>CAZGDZ010000306.1:0-3230 GCA_964524855.1 uncultured Macromonas sp. | reverse complement strand
TCTTCCCGGAACTGACGAGCGTGCCGGTGGAGTTTGTTTGGGGCGGCTTCGTGGACATCAGCATGAACCGCGCGCCAGACTTCGGGCGCGTGGGCCAGAACATCTACTACTTGCAAGGCTTCAGCGGCCACGGTGTGGCGCTCACCGGGCTGGCGGGCCAGTTGGTGGCCGAGGCCGTGGCGGGCCAGGCCGGGCGGTTTGATGTGTTTGCGCGGCTGAAGCACCACCACTTCCCCGGCGGGCCCATGCTGCGCACGCCCGTGCTGGCGTTGGGTATGCTGTGGCACCGGCTGCACGACGCGCTGGGGTGATGACCACCCAGGCGCGCAGGCTCACGTCCGCAAAGGCGGTATTTGGGTGGTCAGCAAATCGGCCAACGTGGCCCCATGCCGCTGTATCCCCGATGACGCCGCGTACCCATACCCGATCGCCAGTCCACGCAAATCCTGCCGCCGCAAGCAGTACGCCGACAGTG
The DNA here is from genome assembly GCA_964524855.1 of uncultured Macromonas sp. Classification (GTDB taxonomy): domain Bacteria; phylum Pseudomonadota; class Gammaproteobacteria; order Burkholderiales; family Burkholderiaceae_C; genus CAZGDZ01. The sequence goes on along the minus strand of CAZGDZ010000306.1, from coordinate 2,755 downwards.
GCCGCACCGTCAAACCTTCGCGGGCGGCCTGAGCAGCCATGGCCCGGTCGTCCACGTGGCCGGGCAGCCGCAGGCACAGGTGCAAGCCCTGCGCAGCGCCGTGGACGCGCCCCAGCCCACTGTTCAGCACCGGTGCCAGCGCGTCCACCAGCAGCTGGCGGCGTTCGGCGTAGGTCTGGCGGGCGCGGCGCAGGGCGCTGGCAAAGTGCCCCATTTCGATGAGCGCGGCCTGCACCGGCATCTGGCCCGGGCGGTTCAGGTCGTAGTGCGCCTGCTTGAAGGCATGCACCAGCGTTTTGGGCACCACCAGGTAGCCCAGCTTCAGCCCCGGGTACAGCACCTTCGAGAAGGTGCCCATGTAAAGCACCCGGCCCTCCTCATCCAACCCTTCCAGCGACGAAATGGGCGGCCCGCTGAAGCGGAACTCGCTGTCGTAGTCGTCTTCCAGCACCCAGGCGTTGCAGCGACTGGCGGTGGCCAACAGTTGCTGCCGCCGCGCCAGCGACATCACCGCGCCCGTCGGGTACTGGTGCGATGGCGTCACGTAGATCAACCGGGGTGGCTGCGCTTCGTCGCTGGCGCTGGGCGCAATACCCTCGTCGTCCACCGCCACCGGGTGAATCGCCAGGCCGGTGGCGGTGAAGGCCTTGACCGCACCCCAGTAGGCCGGGTCTTCCAGCCACACGGTGTCGCCGTGGTCGGCCAGCAAGTGCGCGCACAACTCCAGCGACTGCTGCGTGCCGCTGGTGATGAGCACCTGGTCAGCATCCAGCCGGACACTGCGGAACACGCGCAGGTAATCGGCCACCGCGCGGCGCAGCGGGCCATACCCGCCGGAGTCGTTGTAGTCCAGCATTTCGGGGTAGGCCGCGCGCCAGTGCTTGTTTTGCAGCCGCTGCCACAGGGCCACCGGAAAGGCGCTGAAGTCGGCCGTTCCAGGCGTGAAGGGCTGGATTTCCAAGTCGCGCGCGCAGTGGCGGTGCGCCAACGCTTCGCCGCGTTGCGACAGGCGGGCTGGCTCTGCGCTGGGTGCCCACAACCGCAGGGCGCGCTGTGGCACGTGGTCGTGCACAAAAGTGCCGCTGCCCACGTGACTCACCAGGTAGCCTTCCACCGTCAACTGCCCCAGCGCCGCCACCACCGTGTTGCGCGACAGGTTGAGGTCCTGCGCCAGGTCACGGCTCGACGGCAGCCGGTCACCAGCGCCCAATTTGCCCTCCAGCAGGGCGCGCCGCATGGCTTCGTAGAGCTGGCGGTGCAACGGCAGCTCGCCGGACTGCCCCACACGGTTCATTTCAGCCAGCAGGAATTCAGACAACATAATTGGCTCCAATGAGCAGCCTTAAATGGCCCCCATTCTGAACCAATTTTCCGGCCAGAATGAAAGCCAGTCTTTGGAGCGTTGAATGAGTGTCCGTCCGAGCATGGTCTGGCTGCCCGCCGACCACCGCCTGTTGGGTGACCATGGTCACCAAATGCCGTTTTTGCTGCTGGGCGACAAATACGCCCGCGCGGTGAAGGTAGGCGCGCACGCCCAACCAGTCATGTTCCCGCTGGCCGATGCCGCGCAGGTGCCGCAACTGCTGTCCTGGGTCGATGGGGTGATGCTGACCGGCTCGCCTTCCAATGTGCACCCGTCGCACTTTGACGAAGCGGTGCACGACCCCAGCCTGCCGTTGGACGTGGAACGCGACTCTTTGACGCTGGCACTGGTGCACGCTTGCATCGCGCATGGCGTGCCGCTGCTGGGCATTTGCCGGGGTTTTCAGGAAATCAACGTCGCCATGGGCGGCAGCCTGCACCAGGCGGTGCATCAGGTGCCCGGCATGATGGACCACCGCGACCCCGACGGTTTGCCCCTGGAACAGCAATACGCCCCCAGCCACCCCATCCACATCGTGGCGGGCAGCGCGATGGAAGGCTGGGCCGGTGGCTTGCAGGCGACGGTGAATTCCCTGCACGGCCAAGGCATTGCCCGCCTGGCGCCAGGGCTGCGGCCGCTGGCCCACGCCCCGGATGGCCTGGTGGAAGCGTTCGAGGTCGAAGGTGCCCGCACCTTTGCCGTGGCGGTGCAGTGGCACCCTGAATGGCGTTGCTGGGAAAACCCGTTTTACAGCGCCATCTTTCGCGCCTTTGGCGACGCGGTGCGCCAGCGCCAAACCACCCGCCTGAGCGAAGACCACGCCTGGGCCAGCGAACCGGAAAAGCCCTGATCCCGCCCGGTGGCATTGCCTTCACAATGCCTGCAGCGAACCTTCAGAGGCCCAACATGACGACCGACCACAAGACCCCCCAAACGTTCAACGATCTCGAGCATTGGCTTAACCAGCGCCGCGTCACCGAAGTGGAGTGCCTGGTGCCCGACCTCACCGGTGTCGCGCGCGGCCCAAAACAGCCGCGCCAAAACTTAACCCAAGAACGCCGCAAGCGCCGACCCCCAACCCTTGTGGCCATGGGCGTGACCGGCGAGTTCCCGCAAAGCGGCCCGTACTACGACGTGATCGACCCCACCGACCGCGACATGCAGTTGCGCCCGGACCCGACCACCGTCCGCATCGTGCCCTGGGCCACCGACCCGACCGCGCAGGTGATTCACGATTGTTTTGACCACGAAGGCAAACTGGTGCCCTTTGCGCCGCGCAGCGTGCTGCGCCGCATCTGCGACCTCTACGCCGCCGAGGGCTGGGAGCCGGTGGTGGCGCCCGAGCTGGAGTTCTACCTGACCGCTCGCAACACCGACCCGAACACGCTGCTG
>CAZGDZ010000305.1:0-3235 GCA_964524855.1 uncultured Macromonas sp. | reverse complement strand
GTTCGACCCGCAGGCCATCATGCTGCGCGAAACCGCCCAGCGCTGGGTGGCGCGTGCCATCACCGGCGAAGTGACGCTGGAGCTGCGCCGTGGCAACGACTACAGCATCCTGAACACCGAATCGCCCAACCTGACCTACGCGCCCGAACGCCTGAGCATGGAAAAGGTGGAAGACGCGCCGTTCACGCCGCTGGACCGCATTGGCCAGTTGACGATGCGCAACCTAGACATTGTGGACACGCGCGCCAAGCTGGGCGTGTACTCCAACGCCGGGCTGCTGTCACTGGGCCAGGGCGACGACTTCCTGAAACTGGGCCAATAACTCAGCCCAACTGCACAAAGGCCGGACAACCGGCCTTTGTTTTTGATGACGCACGACAGCGCTACCAAAGGCATGTTGGCCCGCCTCATTGTGGGCCAGGTATCCATCCACGCCTGCATGACCGGGCTGCGGCTAGCCCTGCCACTGTACGTGCTGAAGCAAGGCCACAGCGCCGCACAGGCGGGCATTCTGGTCGCGTTGTTTGCGGCCAGCAATGTGCTGCTGGCCCTGCCCTGGGGCCGCCTGACGGACCGGTACGGCTTGCAGCGGCCGTGGTATCTGGCCATGGGGCTGGCCAGCGCAGGCGCTGCCATGGCTGCGTTGGGCGCCAGCTATTGGGCCTTCTGCCTGGCTGCGCTGACGGCGGGCGCTGCCATGGGCCTGGCCCAGGTGGCTGTACACCGGCGCGCCGGCACGGTGCAACTCGACGCCCAGGCCCGCCGTGAACTCTGGGGCTGGCTGTCGCTAGCGCCGCCCGCTGCCAACCTGCTCGGCCCTGTGCTGGCCGGGCTGGTGCTGGACCACGCAGGCCACACAGCCCTGGATGAGAACGCGCTGCGGTGGACCTGTGCTGTGTTAGGACTGTTGGCGCTTTCAAGCGGGTGGTGGATACGTGGCGTCGCGGAGAAATTGGCCGACCCCAACTCAACAACGCCGACCAACGGCGCCAAGCGCGAACTGCTGGGGGACCGGCGCATCCGTCGCTTGCTGATCACCGCCTGGGCCATTGCCACCTGCTGGGACGTGCACGCCTTCGTGGTGCCCATGCTGGGCCACGAGCGCGGCTTCAGCGCGTCGATGATTGGGGGCATTCTGGGCGCGTTTGCGCTGTCCGCCGCGCTGGCGCGCCCCCTGTTGCCGCGCCTGACCGCTGGCTGGCACGAACACCCCCTGATGCTGGGCGGCTTGGTGGCCTCCGGCGTGCTGTTGGCGGCCTATCCTTTCGTGCCCAACCCCTGGGTGGCCGGCGGCTTGTCGCTGCTGCTGGGCTGGACGCTGGGCGCGCTGCAGCCCATGGTCCTGAGCCTGTTGCAGCAGGTCACGCCACCAGCCCGCATTGGCCAGGCACTGGGACTGCGACTGATGACGGTGAGCGCCACCAGTGTCTGCATGCCGCTGCTGTTTGGCACCTCGGGCGTGGCAGTGGGCGTTTCAGCCATTTTCTGGGGGGCTGGCGCGATTGCGTTGGTGGGCGCGCGGGTGGTGTGGACCCTGAATGCGGAGCGGGCGCCACCAGAACGTGACGTGCATTAGGGCAAGGACTGCGCCCACTGCACCACATCCGCTGCCATGCGCTCAGTAGCCTTGGGAGCGCGCAAATCGCCCGCCAGCACGTGCTGGCCCACCGCCTCGCTGTAGTCCACCGCCACCAGTGTTTTGCGTTCGGCCCCGATGCGCGGGAACAGCGCCTTGATTTCCTGCGGATCGACCGTTTGGTCCCCTTCCGAGTACAGCGCCAGCACGGGGGCCCGCAGGCCCGACAGATCGCTTTCGCGCACGTGTTTGACCAAGGCCATCATGGGAAACAGCGCACGGGTGGGGTACACCTGCGTCCAGGCGTGGTTCTCGGCGTCGGTCGGCGCAGGCTGGCCACGGGTTTCACCTTCGAGCCGCAGCGCCAGTTCTCGGCCCCAGGGCTGGTTGATCAGTTCGGACTTCTTGTCCTTGGGGCCGTAGTTGGGTGAAATCAGCGCGTAAGCACCCACCGCCTGCCCCTCGGGCCGGGTGCCCAGCCAGGTGGCCAACGTGGCGCCGGTGGACACGCCGATCACCAGCACCCGCTCGCCCAGGCGTTCGCCCACCCGCACGGCTTCTACTGCATCAGCCAGCCAGTCTTGCACCGAAGGCTCGCCCATGGCCTCGGTGGTGCGACCGTGGCCCGCCAGCCGCGTGTAGAACAGGTTGGCACCCAACTGCTGGGCCACGGTGTTGGCCAGGGGCGCTGTCTCCAGCCGTGACGCTGTGAATCCGTGCAGGTACACCACCGACCAAGGGGTGCGTGCGCCCGGCGTGCCGTGCCACACCACTTGCTTGTGCAGACCCGCGCGGATGTCGGGGTAAGCCGCCTCCGAACGCGCTAGCCAATCGTCAAGCTGCGCAATCGCCGGGGGCGCTTCGCGGGCGGTGGGCTCGTCGGGGCCGAAAGCGTTTTTCGGGCCCAAAAAATACACCGCCAATGCCAACACAAACCCGAACAGCACCGCGCGGGCGGTGGGCGACGGCCTGCGCCGCTGAACTGCTGAATGCACCATGAACTCCCTCAAAGCTGAAAACGCGTCACACCACCACCGGCTCCGGCTCCAGCCGGATGCCAAACCGCTCGTACACGCTGGTCTGTATGGCCTTGGCCAGCGTCATCACCTCGCCACCCGTGCAGGGGTGTTCTGCGTCGCCCCGGTTCACCAGCACCAGCGCCTGCTTGTCGTACACACCGGCATGGCCCACGGTCTTGCCCTTCCAGCCACAGGCGTCGATCAGCCAGCCCGCAGCCAGCTTGATGCTACCGTCCGGCATGGGGTAGTGCACCACCTTCGGGTCGCGGCCGATGATGTCGGCGCACTGGTCGGGCGTGACGGTCGGGTTCTTGAAAAAGCTGCCGGCGTTGCCGATCACGGCCGGGTCGGGCAGCTTGGCGCGGCGGATGTCACAAATCCAGTCGAACACCTGCTGGGCGGTGGGCGCATGGACGCCGGTTTCGGCCATCTTGCGCTCCAGGTCGAGGTAACCCAGTTCGGACTTCCACGCCTTGGGGAGCCAGAAGCGCACCCGGGTAATCAGAGCCCGCCCCGCCAACCCAAAACCCTTGTCACCCGCGCGGGTGTGCTTGAACACCGAATCGCGGTAGCCGAAACCGCACTGCGCGGCGTCCAGCGTGAACGATTGCCCCGATTCAAGGTCCACCGCGTCGAGTGA
>CAZGDZ010000304.1:0-3236 GCA_964524855.1 uncultured Macromonas sp. | reverse complement strand
CCAGCGGCGCCGCGGTGAGCCTGGTGAGCCTGGACGAAGAAGGCTTCATGATGGCGATCGAGAAGTTCACCAAGCAGCAGATCACGGTGCAGATGTTCCCCGAGTTCATGCCCGAGCCTGGCGAAAAGGCCGAGCCCATTGCCATGGGCCGCCAGACCATCTGGGGTGGTGCCGGCAAGCCGCCGAGCCGCGACGTGATGGCCGCCGCTGCCAAGGCCGCGCGCCAGGAAATGATGGAGCGCATCCGCGACAAGAAGGGCCAGGAACGTCCGCAAAAATCAGCCAAAGGCCCGCGCCCTCAAGGTCAGATGGGTGCTGCTGCCCAAGGCGATGACGCCGACGACAGCCAACCGCCCCGCCACGACGGACAGCACCGGCCCAGCAATGGTGGCCAGCGCCGCAACAACAATAACAACCGCCGAGGCGGCCGCGGTGGCCAGGAAGGCCGCGGCAACCCGCAGTTTGGCGGTCAAGGCCAGGGCCAGGGTCAGGGTCAACGCCAAGGGCAAGGACAAGGACAGCAGGGTCAGGGCCAACGCAACAGCGGCGGCCAAGGTGGGCAGCAACGCCAACCCGACCCGTTGCGCACGGGCATTGACGCGCTGGGCGAACGCGGCGGCCGCAACCGCTTCCGCAACAACAATGGTCGCGGCGGCAATGGCGGCTCGCAAGGCGGCGGCGGGATCGACCCGCTGCGCACCAGCTACGGTCGCATCAAGTAAGTGGCGCCGAACGCAGGCCGAACACCTGATCCCCCAGGAACAGGAACTCGGCCCGCAAGATCGGCTCGCCCCGTTCCTCGGTGAAGGCAAAGCCAATCAGGGCCAGCGCTGTGCCTTCCTTGATCTCGGGCACGCTCCACTGGTTCATGCGCGACAGCGGCGCCAATTCGATCTCCCAGCGCGGGTCACGCCGGGTGGGGAGTTGAGTCCGGGCCAGCAGCGCCGGGCCGTCCACCCGGGCGGATTGCTCCGGTAGCCGGCGCTGAGCCAAGTTGGCCGGCAGCGCCAAATTGGGCCCAACGTCCAGCGCCATTTCCACATGGGGGTTGCGCCAGCGCACGTTGCGCGCCACGCCCTCCAGGTACAGCGGCCGGTTCTGGTCAAAACTGCTCCAGCCGTGGTGGGCATGGGCCAACCATGGCCAGCCTCCCAACATCAAGGTCGAACCCGACAGGCAATGCAGGGTGAGACGTCGGTTCATAGGGCAAGCTCCTTTCCTCGCGGTCAGATATAGGCAATCCAGCGCCCGGCGGACACAATGCACAACCAGAGCATGGCCGACAGCAACATCAGCAAGCGGGCCGTCCGGTCGAGACGCTTCAGCGACCGCCGACCATGGAACCAAGCGGCGTTGCCCCCGGCCAGCATCAACAGCAGCATCTTCACTGTGAACGCGCGATTGGCCAACAGTTCCTCGGCCTGGGTGGCGAACATGAGCAAACCGCTGGCGCCCGCCAGGGTGAACCCCACGGCCACCAAGGTCAGGCTTAGGCGCGCCAGCGCCGGCACCGGCAACTGCGCTGCCCCACCCCAGACCCTCACCTCCAAAGCCATGAGGTTGCCCACCACCAAGGCAATGCCCCAGAGGTGGACGACTTCGAGCAGCGGGTAGGCCCAAGGATGTGCGGAAATGGCGGCGAACATGCACGCAGCCTAACGCAAAGCCGCACAATACACTGCATGCGTATTCTTCACACCATGCTGCGCGTCGGCAACCTCCAACGCTCTATCGATTTCTACACCCAAGTGCTCGGCATGACGCTGCTGCGCACGTCCGAAAACCCTGAGTACAAGTATTCCCTGGCGTTTCTGGGCTTTGACGGCGGCAACCCCGGCCAGGCCGAGATCGAACTGACCTACAACTGGGGCGTAGAGCAGTACGAGATGGGCACCGCCTACGGGCACATCGCCCTGGGCGTGCCTGATGCCTACGCCGCCTGCGAGAAGATCAAGGCCGCTGGCGGCAACGTGACGCGCGAGGCTGGCCCCGTGAAAGGCGGCACGACGGTGATTGCCTTTGTGACGGACCCTGATGGCTACAAGATCGAACTGATCCAGCGCGACGCCGAAGCAGCCGGAGCCGGTCTGCGCTGACCGAAGAGCACGCGGCGGGGGCACACCCCGCCACGCGTGAAACTCAGAGCGTTTCCGCCCCGCCCAGGTAGGGGCGCAGGGCCGCCGGCACCGTGATACTGCCGTCGGCGTTCTGGTAGTTTTCGAGCACGGCCACCAGCGCACGGCCCACGGCCAGGCCAGAGCCGTTGAGGGTGTGCACCAGCTCGTTCTTGCCCTGGGCGTTCTTGAAGCGGGCCTGCAGGCGGCGCGCCTGGAAGGCCTCGCAGTTGCTCACCGAGCTGATCTCGCGGTAGGTGTTCTGCGCGGGCAGCCAGACCTCCAGGTCGTGCGTGCGGGTGGCACCAAAACCCATGTCGCCTGTGCACAGGGCCAGCACGCGGTAAGGCAGGCCCAGCTTCTGCAGCACGGCCTCTGCATGGCGGGTCATGTCCTCCAGCGCCTCGTAGCTCTTTTCGGGGTGGACGATCTGCACCATCTCGACCTTGTCGAACTGGTGCTGGCGGATCAGGCCGCGCGTGTCGCGCCCGGCCGAGCCAGCCTCGGACCGGAAGCACGGGGTGTGCGCGGTGAGCTTGATGGGCAGGTCGGCCTCGGCCACAATCTCGTCGCGCACGAAGTTGGTCAGCGTCACCTCACTGGTGGGAATCAGGTACATCGCCGACCCGTCGTCCCCCTCCTGCCCGCCCTTCTTGGCCGCGAACAGGTCGGCCTCGAACTTGGGCAACTGGCCGGTGCCGCGCAGCGTCTCGGCGTTGACGATGTAGGGCGTGTAGCACTCGGTGTAGCCGTGCTCCTGGGTCTGCACATCGAGCATGAACTGGGCCAACGCGCGGTGCAGGCGCGCCACCTTGCCCTTCATCACCACGAAGCGCGAGCCGCTGAGCTTGGCACCGGTCTCGAAATCCAGGCCGAGCGGCTCGGCCAGCTCCACATGGTCTTTGGGCGCGAAGCCCAGTTCGGGCGGGTGGGCGCCCAGGCCGCCTTGCGGCGCCCAGCGGCGCAGTTCCACGTTGCCCGATTCGTCGCCCCCCACCGGCACGCTCTCGTGCGGCAGATTGGGCACGGCCAGCAGCAGCGTCTGCAGCTCGGCCTGGATCTGGTCGAGCCGCGCAGCGGACGCTTCGAGCGTGCCCTTGATCTCGCCCACCTCAGCCATGA
>CAZGDZ010000303.1:2798-3236 GCA_964524855.1 uncultured Macromonas sp. | reverse complement strand
CATGTGCGCCAGGTGCGCAAGGACTGCGCCAGCGTCATCCTGTGGTGCGCCGAGCAGGCCACCAAAATGGCGGGTGACGGCATCCAGCTCTTTGGTGGCAACGGCTATATCAACGAGTACCCGCTGGGCCGCCTCTGGCGCGATGCCAAGCTGTACGAGATCGGCGCGGGCACCAGCGAGATTCGCCGCATGCTGATCGGCCGCGAGCTGTTTGCCGAGACTTGCTGAGCCGCTGTCACCGACGCGTCAGTGCTCAGGCCGCTTGCGCCACAATCGCCGCATGACTCATCCTTTGCAGAACCTCATCGATGCCAACCGTTCCTGGGCCGCCCAGGTGGAACAAGAACGGCCGGGCTACTTCCAGCAACTGGCGCGGCAGCAGAACCCCAAGTACTTGTGGATCGGCTGCTCCGACAGCCGGGTGCCTGCCAATGAGAT
>CAZGDZ010000303.1:0-2788 GCA_964524855.1 uncultured Macromonas sp. | reverse complement strand
GTGGCCAACGTGGTGGTGCATTCGGACCTGAACGCGCTGTCGGTGATCCAGTTCGCGGTGGAGTACCTGAAGGTGGAGCACATTCTGGTGGTGGGCCACTATGGTTGCGGCGGCGTGCTGGCCACGCTCAAGGGCGCTCGCGTCGGCCTAGCCGACAACTGGCTGCGCCATGTGCACGATGTGAAAGTGCGCCACCGCCGCCGTTTGGACCATCTGCCACAGGCGGTGCAGGAAGACGTGCTGTGCGAGATGAACGTGATCGAGCAGGTGGGCAATGTGGCGCTGACCAATGTGATCCAGGACGCCTGGGCGCGCGGCCAGAAGATTTCGGTGCACGGCTGGTGCTACGGCCTGAAAGATGGGCTGGTGAAAGATTTGGGGGTGAGCATGAGCCTCCCCGAAGAAGTGATGGGCGTGTTCCGCAACGCCCTCAAGCGCTACCCGCGCGAACAAGCCTGAAGCCTCCTGCCGCGCATGCTTTGCGCCGGGGGTGGTTCGGGTCTTGCGGTTGCAACGATGGATATTTGGAGACTTGGCATGACCCACCTGAACCCTGATGCGATTGTCATCACCGGCGCGGCCCGCACCCCGATGGGCAGCTTTCAAAGCGACTTTGCTTCTCTCGCCGCCCACGACCTCGGGGCCGCGGCCATCCAGGCCGCCGTGCAGCGAGCTGGTGTGGCGCCCGAGGTGGTGACCGAAGTGATTTTTGGCAACTGCCTGATGGCCGGCCAGGGCCAGGCCCCGGCACGCCAAGCCGCGCTGAAAGCCGGCCTGCCGCAAAGCGCCGGCGCGGTGACGCTGAGCAAGATGTGTGGCTCCGGCATGCGCGCGGCCATGTTCGCCCACGACATGCTGCTGGCCGGCAGCCACGAGGTGCTGGTGGCCGGCGGCATGGAGAGCATGACCAATGCGCCCTACCTGCTGCCCAAGGCGCGCGGCGGTTACCGCATCGGCCACGACCGCATCTTCGACCACATGATGCTCGACGGCCTGGAAGACGCCTACCAGCCCGGCCGCAGCATGGGCACTTTCGGCGAGGACTGCGCAGCCAAATACCGATTCACCCGTGAGCTGCAGGATGCGTTTGCGCAGGAAAGCGTGCGCCGCGCCCAGCGCGCCACGCAGGACGGCAGCTTTGCCACCGAAATCACCCCGGTCACGGTGAAGGAGCGCGCCGGTGAACGGGTGGTGTCCATCGACGAAGGCCCGGGCAAGATCAAGATCGACAAGATCCCGACGCTCAAGCCCGCGTTCAAGAAGGACGGCACCATCACCGCCGCGGCCAGCTCCAGCATCAACGACGGCGCCGCCGCGCTGGTGATGATGAAAGCCGCCACCGCCGCGAAGCTGGGCAGCCAGCCCATTGCCCGCATCGTGGCGCACGCCACCCACGCGCAGGCGCCGGAATGGTTCTCCACCGCGCCGGTGGGCGCCACCGAAAAGGTGCTGGCCAAGGCCGGCTGGGCGGTGGCCGACGGGGACCTTTGGGAAATCAACGAGGCCTTTGCCGTGGTGCCCATGGCGCTGATGCACGACCTGCAGGTGCCGCACGACAAGGTGAATGTGAACGGCGGCGCTTGCGCGCTGGGCCACCCCATCGGCGCCAGCGGCGCGCGCATCATGGTCACGCTCATCCACGCGCTGCAAGCGCGGGGTTTGAAGCGCGGCGTGGCCACGCTGTGCATCGGCGGTGGCGAGGCCACGGCCGTGGCGCTGGAACTGCTCTGAAGGGCGCGCCATGCTGCTGAACGACGACCAGTTGATGATCCGCGACGCGGTGCGCGCCTTTGCCCAGGAGCAGCTGTGGCCGAACGCCGCGCAGTGGGACAAGGACCACCATTTCCCCAAGGACGCCCATAAGGGCCTGGCCGAGCTGGGCGCTTACGGCATTTGCGTGCCCGAACAATACGGCGGCGCCGGGCTGGACTACCTGACCCTGGCCGTGGTGCTGGAAGAAATCGCCGCCGGCGACGGCGGCGTGAGCACCACCATCAGCGTGACCAACTGCCCGGTCAACGCCATTTTGATGCGCTACGGCGACGAGGCGCAGAAGCAGCGCTGGCTGGTGCCGCTGGCGAAAGGCGAACTGCTGGGCGGCTTCTGCCTGACCGAGCCGCACGTCGGCTCCGAAGCCTCCGCCCTGCGCACCACCGCCACCCGGGACGGCGACCACTATGTGTTGAACGGCGTCAAGCAGTTCATCACCAGCGGCAAACACGGCGACGTGATGGTCGTGATTGCGGTGACCGACAAGGCTGCCGGCAAGAAGGGCATCAGCGCCTTCATCGTACCCACCAGCACGCCGGGCTACGTGGTGGCGCGCCTGGAGGACAAGCTGGGCCAGCACAGCAGCGACACGGCGCAGATCAACTTTGATAACTGCCGCATCTCGGCCGATAACCGCATTGGCGAAGAGGGCGAGGGCTACAAGATCGCGCTGAGCGCGCTGGAGGGCGGGCGCATCGGCATTGCGGCGCAGAGCGTGGGCATGGCCCGCAGCGCGCTGGACTTTGCCATCGACTACGCCAAGCAGCGCGAGAGCTTTGGCCAGCCTATCTTCAACCACCAGGCGGTGGGCTTTCGGCTGGCCGAATGTGCCACGCAACTGGAAGCGGCGCGCCAGCTGATCTGGCACGCAGCCGCGCTGCGCGACGCCGGCCACTCCTGTCTGAAGGAGGCCGCCATGGCCAAGCTGTTTGCCAGCGAGGTGGCGGAAAAGGTCTGCTCCGCCGCCATCCAGACGCTGGGCGGCTACGGCGTGGTGAGCGACTTTCCGGTGGAACGC
>CAZGDZ010000302.1:0-3263 GCA_964524855.1 uncultured Macromonas sp. | reverse complement strand
ACACGTAGTGCAGTGCCACCGTCAGCTCGACGGTGCCGAGGTTGGAACTCAGGTGCCCCCCCGTTTTGGCCACACTGTGCAGGACGAACTCCCGCAACTCGTCGGCCAGCGGGCGCAACTGGGTGCGGGGCAGGCGCCGCAAGTCGGCGGGCGTGTTGATCGTGGAAATCAGGCCACTCATGTGTTTTGGTCTCGTCAGTTGGCGCGGCATCAATGGGTGCGGCGCACCACCCAGTCGGCAATAGCGTGCAGGGCACGGGTATTGGTCAGGCCGCTGCTGTCCAGCAGGGCGTGGGCTTGTTCCAGCAGCCCATCGGCATAGGCCTGTGCCCCCTGCAAGCCCAGCAAGGAGACGAAAGTGGGTTTGTCAGCGGCCGCATCTTTGCCGGCGGTTTTGCCCAGCGTGGCCGAATCGGCGGTCACGTCCAGAATGTCGTCCACCACCTGGAAGGCCAGGCCCAAGGCGCGGCCGTAAGCTTCCAAAGGCTCCCATCGCTGCCGAGCTGGGGCCACTGCGGTGGCGCCCATGGTCACGCTGGCCAACAACAAGGCACCGGTTTTGCGGCGGTGCATGTCTTCCAGCGCGGGTTGCGTCAGCACCTGACCCACGCCAGCCAGGTCGATGGCTTGTCCGCCAGCCATGCCACTGTGGCCGGCCGCCAGCGCCAACTGCCGGCACAGTTGGGCCGATTGGGCTTCAGTGAGGCTGCCATCTTCGGGCACCAGCAATTCGAACGCCAGCGCCTGCAACGCGTCACCGGCCAACAAAGCCGGGGCCTCGCCGTAGCGCACATGCACCGTGGGTTTGCCACGCCGCAACACGTCGTTGTCCATGCACGGCAAATCGTCGTGCACCAGAGAGTAAGCGTGGACCAACTCCAGCGCACAAGCGGCGCGCAGGGCAGCCAGTTCGGCCGCAGCGGCCAAGGGCCCTCCGTGCACCGCCTCGGCGGCGGCCATCACCAGCAGTGGGCGCAAGCGTTTGCCACCGTCCAGCACCGCATATCGCATGGCCTCGCCCAGCCCGGCCGGGGCATGGGCAGGCACCCACTGCTCCAGGCAGCGCTCCACCCGGTGCAGCTGGGTCTGGGTCCATTGCGGGAAATCGAAACCTTGAGCCACCGCCGTCATGCCGCGCCCCCGGTCCAGGGGCGTGCTTCACCGTTGTCCAGCACCCGAATTTGCTGCTCCACCGCTTCCAGCTTGGTGCGGCACAGTTGCAGCAGGGCTTCGCCACGCTGGTATTGGGTCAACAGCTCGTCCAGCGGCAGTTGGCCGGCGTCCAGGCGGGCCACCAGCGCCTCCAGCTCCTGAAAAGCCGCTTCGTAGGTGGAAGGCAAGGTTCCGTCTTTAGACGACGCGGTAGTCTTGGCCATGTCGGAATGGGTTTGAAAACCTTCAATTTTAGGCTTTTCAAACCCACGCGTGGCTGACGCGGTGCAACGCCCCTGCGCCGTGTGCCAGCACAGCGGCGCGAAGGGCTGGCAAATTTTCGCCTTCCTGCCACAATGGCTTCGTGTTCACCCGCAGGAGCGCGGCATGCAACCCACCCCTCCGGCAAGCCAGCCATGAAGCGCCCGCCACTCTACAGTGGCCGGTCACGATCGGCTGCGTCAACGCTCGATGAATCGCATCCTGCACCCGGCTTCGCTTCTCGCCTGTGGGCGCAGGGCAAAGTTTGGGCAACCCGCCCCAGTGCGCTGTGGGCAGGCTTGGCATTGGTCGGCGGCCTGCTGGCGGTCAACTTGTGGCAAAGCGAGCGGTTGTCGCCGCCCCTCACCCAAGACGCCATCAACCAAGCGGTGCTGCACGCCCTGAACACGCAAACCCTGCCCTCGCCCGCCGCGCGGGCTTACGAAACCGTGCTGCCGTCGGTGGTGCGCGTCACCGGCTACGTCACCCACCCCAAAACCGGCGAAGAGGTGGAACACGGGGTGGGCACTGGCGTGGTGATTGTGGACTCCGGCGTGATTTTGACCAACCTGCATGTGGCGGCCGGCGCGCAAAAGCTGCACATCACCTTTCACGATGGGCACGAAACCACCGCCCGGGTGGTGGGCGCGCAACCCGAAAACGACCTGGCGGTGCTGCAAGCCCAGGAGGTGCCCGACGACCTGCGGCCCGCCACCATGGTGTCCACCGATGGGCTGCTCCCTGGCGACCGGGTGGCGGCGGTGGGATTCCCATTTGGCATTGGCCCCTCGGTGTCATCCGGCGTGGTGTCGGGCCTGCAACGCTCGTTCGAATCCCCCGACGGCAAGCAATCCATGGACAACCTGATCCAGTTCGACGCAGCGGCCAACCCGGGCAATTCCGGCGGCCCGCTGGTGAACATGGACGGCGAGGTGGTCGGCATCGTCACCGCCATCTACAACCCCAACCGGCAGCGCACCTTCATTGGCATCGGCTTTGCCGTGCCGATTGAAAGCGCGGCCTCGGCCGCCGGTCTGCCGCCGTTCTAGCGCCGCCGCAGTCACGTCCACTATCTCCACGAAAGGCCCAACATGAACGGATTCACCCCCCATGCCGACACCGCACCCCTGATGGAGCGCATCCTGTACGAAGTGAAACGTGTGGTGGTGGGGCAGGACCGCTTTTTGGAACGGGTGATGGTGGCCATGCTGGCGCAGGGCCACCTGCTGGTGGAAGGCGTGCCCGGCCTGGCCAAGACGTTGACGGTCAAAACCCTGGCGCAAACGGTGCGCGGGCAGTTCAAACGCATCCAGTTCACGCCCGACCTGGTGCCGGCCGACCTGGTGGGTACCCGCATCTACAACCAGAAGACGGCCGATTTCAGCACCAGCCTGGGCCCGGTGTTCACCAACCTGCTGCTGGCCGACGAAATCAACCGCGCGCCCGCCAAGGTGCAAAGTGCCCTGCTGGAGGTGATGCAGGAACGGCAAGTGACGATTGCCGGCGAAACCTACCGCGTGCCCGAGCCCTTCCTGGTCATGGCCACGCAAAACCCCATCGAAACCGAAGGCACCTACCCGCTGCCCGAAGCTCAGGTGGACCGCTTCATGATGAAGGTGCTGGTGGACTACCCCACCGACGAGGAAGAAGCCGTCATCGTGGAGCGGGTGATCGGCCCGCGCATTGACGTCGCGCCCGTGGCCAGCACCGAAGACTTGGCCACCCTGCAAGCCCAATGTCGCCAGGTGTACGTGGACCCTGCGCTGGTGCAGTACGCCGTCAAGCTGGTGTCGGCCACACGGCGCCCGGCAGACCATGGCGATCCGGCCGCGATCCTGCCGGGCGTCGAG
>CAZGDZ010000301.1:778-3269 GCA_964524855.1 uncultured Macromonas sp. | reverse complement strand
GCCCGTATCGCGCCCGGCCAGCCGTTGAACTGGGTGTTTCAACGCCGCCAGCCGGATGGCCCGATCAGCCGCCCCGTCACCACCGTGATGGCTGGCGCCGTGCCAGAGCCCCATGTGGTGACCGAAGACAGCGCACGTTACCGCGTGCAGGTTGAGCGCGGCCAGAACCACGGCCTGTTCCTGGACATGGCCGAAGGCCGTCGCTGGGTACGCGCCCACGCGCAAGGCGCCAAAGTGCTCAACCTGTTCGCCTACACCTGCGCGTTTTCAGTGGCGGCGATGCAGGGCGGCGCCAAGGAAGTGATCAACCTCGACATGGCGCAGGGCGCACTGACCACGGGGCAGCAGAACCACCAACTCAACGGCTTCACCAGCGGCGCCAAGTTCCTGGCGCACGATTTGTTCAGTTCCTGGGGCAAGGTCACGCGCATGGGGCCGTACGATCTGGTGATCGCCGACCCGCCCAGCTACCAGAAAGGCAGCTTTGTGGCGACCAAGGACTGGCCGCGCCTGCTGCGCCGCCTGCCCGACCTGCTCAAGCCCGGCGGCCACGCCCTGCTCTGCCTGAACGCCCCCGAAATCCCCGAGCAGTTCCTGCGCGGCCATCTCGCGGCCGAAGCACCGGAGCTGGTGATCGAACAGCGCCTGGCCAACCCGGTGGCATTCGCCGAGGTGTCGCCGGATCGGGCCCTGAAAGTGATCGTGGCCCGCTTACCGCCGCTGCAGGCGAAGACTGCGGCCTGAATTTTCGGTGGCCGTTGGAAATAACCGACACCACCGCCCGCCCCCGGTGATAAGTTCGCCCCATGACCAAACTCTGGGACATCTCACCCCCCATACACCCGGGCACGCCGGTGTTTCCTGGCGACACGCCGTACGCCCAACAGTGGGTCGCCAACATCGGGCCAGGCTGCCCGGTCAACGTCAGCGCCATCACGCTCAGCCCGCACGCGGGAGCGCACGCCGACGCGCCCCTGCACTACGATCCGCAAGGCGATGCCATTGGCGCGGTGGACCTGCAGGCCTTCCTGGGGCCTTGCCGTGTCATCCACGCCATGCACTGCGGGCCTTTGGTGCAACCCGAACACCTGGCCCACGCCCTGGCCGGGTTGCCACCACGGGTGCTGGTCCGCATGTACCACCACATGCCGCAGGACCGTTTTGACCACGCCCTGCCCGCCTTCGCACCCGAAACCATCGTGCGGCTGGCCGATCTGGGCGTGAGGCTGGTCGGCACCGACAGCGCCAGTCTTGACCCCGCCGACAGCAAGACGCTGGACAGCCACCAGATGGTCCGCCAACGTGGTCTGCGCGTGCTGGAAAATCTGTGTCTGGACGACGTGCCCGAAGGCGATTACGAACTCATCGCGCTGCCGCTGAAGCTGATGGACGCCGACGCCAGCCCGGTGCGCGCTGTGCTGCGCGTCCTGGCCTGAACATCCGCAGCGCAGCCCCGATAATCGGGCCTCCCATCTCGCCCTTTCGGCCCTCCCGATTGCCCATGAGCCTTTGCCAAAGCTGCGGCGCTTGCTGCGCCAACTTCCGTGTGGACTTTTCCATCTACGAACTCGACACCGAGGGCGGGCAGGTGCCTGCAGGCTTGACGGTGGAGGTGAACGGCAACACCTGCCGCATGCGAGGCACGGACCACGTGCCCATACGCTGCGCCGCGCTGACCGGCAAGGTGGGTGAAAAGGTGGGCTGTGGCATTTACGAATGGCGGCCGTCGCCATGCCGGGAATTCGCTGAAGGCAGCGACGCCTGCGCCCGCGCGCGCCAAAGGCATGGTCTGTCATGAAGTTCGATGTCGTGATCATTGGAGCTGGCGCCGCCGGCCTGTTTTGCGCAGGTGTGGCCAGCCAACGCGGCCTGCGGGTGCTGCTGATTGACCATTCCCCCAAGGTGGCGGAAAAAATCCGCATCTCGGGCGGTGGGCGGGCCAACTTCACCAACCGCGACCTCGACCCGCACGCGCCCCACAAACACTTCATCAGCCAGAACCCCAACTTCTGCCGCTCGGCGCTGTCGCGCTACACCCCGGCCGACTTCGTGGCGCTCATGCAGCGCCACGGCGTGCCCTTCCATGAAAAGCACAAGGGCCAATTGTTCTGCGACCGTTCGGCACAAGACCTGATCGACGTGCTGCTGAAAGAATGCGATGCCGGCGGCGTGACCCGCTGGCAGCCCTGCGGCGTGCACGGCGTGGCGTTTTCCGACGCCGACCCCGCCACCCGCTACACCCTGCAGACTGACCGGGACACGGTGAGCGCGCACGCGCTGGTGGTGGCCACCGGCGGCCTGTCCATCCCGAAAATCGGCGCCACCGACTTCGGCTTCCGCCTGGCGCGTCAGTTCGGCCTGAATGTGGTGGAGCCGCGCCCGGCGCTGGTGCCGTTGACCTTCGACCCGCAGGCCTGGGCACCGTTCGCCGACCTGTCGGGCCTGGCGCTGCCGGTGCGCATTGAAACCGGCGAGAAAAAACTGCGCCAAT
>CAZGDZ010000301.1:0-768 GCA_964524855.1 uncultured Macromonas sp. | reverse complement strand
GACGAAGACCTGCTGTTCACCCACCGCGGCCTGAGCGGCCCGGGCGTGCTGCAAATTTCGAGCTATTGGCAGCCGGGCACGCCGCTGCGCATCGATCTGCACCCCGGCGCCGCGCTGGAGCCGCTGCTGCAGGACGCCAAGGCCCGCTCGCGCAAGCGGCTGCCCAACGAACTGGCCCACCTGCTGCCCAGCCGCCTGGCCGACACCTGGACCGCGCCCCGTGCCGACTGGCAACGCCCGGTCAACGAAACGCCGGACAAGGCGCTGGCGCAGTTGGCCGACAGCCTGCACCGCTGGACGCTCACCCCCACCGGCACCGAAGGCTACGCCAAGGCGGAAGTAACGGCGGGTGGGGTGGACACCAAACAACTGTCGTCGCAGACCATGGAATCGACGCAGCCCGGGCTGCACTTCATCGGCGAGGTGGTGGACGTGACCGGCTGGCTCGGCGGCTACAACTTCCAGTGGGCCTGGGCCAGCGGCTTTGCCTGCGCCCAGGCGCTGGCACCCGCCCAGGGTTGAACCACGCAACCCGCGCCGGGCCCCGGTCAAGCGCCGGCTTGGTGACCCAGCGCAGCCTCCAGCCGCTCGCACAAGGTGCGCAGCACCTCGATGCGCGCCCACAGCTTGTCGTCCGAGGCCACCACGTGCCACGGAGCCACCTGGGTCGAGGTGCGGTCGATCATGTCGCCCACCGCCGGTTCGTACTGCGGCCACTTGTCGCGGTTGCGCCAGTCCTCGTCGGTGATCTTGTAGTGCTTGTGCGGC
>CAZGDZ010000300.1:0-3271 GCA_964524855.1 uncultured Macromonas sp. | reverse complement strand
AACGGCTGCATCTGCTGCACCGTGCGCGGCGACTTGGTGGACGCTTTCGAGCGCCTGGCCGCCAGCCCGCAGGCACAGCGCGGCGAACTGCGCCATGTGGTGGTGGAAACCACCGGCTTGGCCGACCCAGCCCCCATCCTGCACACGCTGATGGGCGACCCGCGGCTGGCGCGCCACTGGCGGCTGGCCGGTGTGGCCTGCACGGTGGACGCCTTCAACGCCATGGCCACGCTGGACCAGCACCGCGAAGCCGTGAAACAGGCCGCCGTGGCCGACCGCCTGCTGTTGACCAAGACCGACCTGGTGCCCGACGCCGACCGAGAGCCGTTGCTGGAGCGCCTGCGCAGCATCAACCCGCTGGCCAGCGTGACCGAGGGGCCAGACGCTGCGTTGCGCGAACTGCAGGGCCTGCTGAACCGCACCGGGCCAGCGTTGGTGCCGCTGCCCGCAGACGAAGGTCGCTCCCGCTTCTTTCCCGTGTCCGTGCCCGCAGCCCACGACCCGAACCGGCACGACGACCACATCCGCTCGCACGTCATCGTGCGCGAGCAGCCGCTCTCGCGCGAAGGCTTCATGGCGTGGCTGGACATGATTGCCAGCATGCGCGGCGACGACCTGCTGCGTGTCAAAGGCATCGTGCAATTGGCCGACGACCCCGAGCACCCGATGGTGATCCACGGCGTGCAGCACCTGTTCCACCCGCCCGAGACCCTGCCGCGCTGGCCCAGCGAAGACCGGCGCAGCCGCATCGTGTTCATCACCCGCAACATCGAGGCCGAAGACATCGAGGCCACGCTGACCGTGTTTGAAAGACGCCGCAACCGCGGCACCCGATCCACCCCCCGTGTTTAAATTTCAGAAGGAGACAAGACCATGATGAAAAGACGCATTGCCTGTGCCGTGCTGGGCCTGTGCAGCCTGATGCCCGCTTGGGCCCAAGGCAAATTTCCCGACGGCACCCTCCGCCTGGTTGTGCCCTTTGCCGCCGGCGGCGGGGTGGACCAGGCCGCTCGCCTGCTGAGTCGGCAACTGCAGAACGATCTGGGTATTCCCGTGATCGTGGACAACCGTGCCGGGGCCAGTGGCACCATCGGCGGCAAGTTTGTGCAGACGGCGGCACCCGATGGCATGACGTTGTTGTTCTCTGCGGCAACGCATGTGCTCGCCAAGCAGGTGCTGGCCAATCCGCCCTACGACCCGCAAACCGATTTTGCGCCCGTCGCTCGGGTGGGCGAGGCGCCGTTGATGCTGGTCATACCTGCGAGTGCGCCGCAAAAGACCTTGAAAGAGGTGCTGGAAGCCGTGCGTGCGCAACCGGACAAATGGACCGCCGCATTGCCGGCGCTGGGTGCGCCCGCCCATCTGGGCACCTTGCTCCTGGCACAGCAAGGGCAGGTGAAGCTGTCCATGGCGCCCTATCGCGGGACCGCTCCGGCGCTGGCCGACGTGGCCGGTGGTCATGCACAGATGCTGTTGGATTCCATCATCTCTTTGCATGGCATGGCCAAAGCGGGTCGAGTCAAGGCGATTGCGGTGTCATCGTCGCAGCGCAGCGGTGTGGCCCCCGGTGTGCCGACCGCGGTGGAGAGTGGCTACCCCGGCATGGTGTACAACTCTTGGTACGGCGTCTGGGCCCCCAAGGGCACGCCAGCCGACCGGGTGCAGCTCTTGCACAAAGCCATCAACAAGGCGACGGCCGAGCTGGCGCGATCGGGGGCCTACACGGATCTTGGCATTCTGCCGGTTTTGGAAAGCTCGGAGCAGTTCCGCCAGTTCGTGGCGACCGATGTTGCACGCAGCGCCCAACTGTTGAAGGAGGCGGGCTTCAAGCCGGAGTGAGGCAAGTCAAGCATCCAGCAGCCTCGCGAATCTGCTTCGATTCGTTTGGTTGCTGGATGCGATCACCTTTGAATGGCAGTAACCATCAGTGCTTGTGACCGGTGTGACCAGCCGGTGCGTGCTGGTGGCCAGAGCTGCCACCCAGCGCCTTCACCGGCGCGTCCACCTTTTGGGTGAAGCGCTGCTGGTTGGGGCCTTCAAACACCAGGGTCAGGGGCACCGTGTCGCCGGCTTTGACGGCCTGCTTCAGGTCCATCAACATGACGTGGTAGCCGCCCGGCTTCAGCTCCACCGTGCGCCCGGCCGACAGGTCCAGGCCAGGCACAGCACGCATTTTCATCACATTGTTGTCCATCGCCATTTCGTGAATTTCCACCACGCCAGCGGCGGGGGATTCCACCGACACCAGCCGGGTGTTCTGGCTGGCGGTGAGGCGCATGAAGGCGCCGGTAGCGGTCTGTTGGGCCACAGTGCCGCGCACCCAGGCTTCGTCCACCTTGACGGTGGTTTGCGCCCAAGCGGTGCTGGTCAGGGCCAAGGTGGCGGCGAGAAACAAGGCTTTCATGGGGTGCGTCCTGTGGGCTTTGGGGGTGTCAGCCGAGCATGCGCTTGAGCGCTTCCTGGTACTTGGCGGCGGTCTGCTCGATCACTTCGCGCGGCAGGCGTGGTGCCGGTGCGGTCTTGTTCCAGGGGCGACCGTCCACGTGGGCGGTGTCCAGCCAGTCGCGCAGGAATTGCTTGTCGAAGCTGGGCGGGTTGGCACCTTCCTGGTAGCTCTCGGCGGGCCAGTAGCGCGAACTGTCGGGCGTCAGCACCTCGTCCATCAGCACCAGGGTGCCGTTCGGGTCCAGACCGAACTCGAACTTGGTGTCAGCGATGATGATGCCTTTGGTCAGCGCAAATTCGGCGGCGGCCTGGTACAGGCGGATGGACACGTCGCGGATCTTCGCGGCCAGCTCGGGGCCAATCATCTCCACCGTTTTTTCGAAGGTGATGTTCTCGTCGTGCTCGCCCAGTTCGGCCTTGGCAGCCGGGGTGTAGATGGGAGCGGGCAGCTTGCTGGCGTTGTTCAGCCCTTCGGGCAGGCGCACGCCGCACACGCTGCGGCTCTCCTGGTATTCCTTCCAGCCGCTGCCGGCCAGGTAGCCGCGCACCACTGCCTCCACCGGAATCGGCTTCAGGCGCTGCACCAGCATGCTGCGCCCGCGCACCAGCGACTTCTCGGCGTCGCTCACCACGCTTTCGGGGTCTTCACCGGTCAGGTGGATGGGGCAGATGTTCTGGCCTTTGGGGCCAAGCAGGTCGAACCAGAACAGGCTCAAGCGCGTCAGCAACTCGCCCTTGCCCGGAATGGGTTCGCCCATGATCACGTCGAAGGCGCTGATGCGGTCGGAGGCGACCATGAGGATGCGGTCGTCGCCCACGGCGTAGT
>CAZGDZ010000299.1:0-3277 GCA_964524855.1 uncultured Macromonas sp. | reverse complement strand
GGTGGCCTTGATCGATGAGGCTTGGTGCATAGGCTGCACGCTGTGCATCAAGGCTTGCCCGACCGACGCCATCGTCGGTGCGAACAAGCGCATGCACACCGTGGTGGACGCGTACTGCACCGGTTGCGACCTGTGTGTGCCGGTTTGTCCGGTGGATTGCATCACCATGGTCAACGTCAGCCAGGAACGCACCGGGTGGGCCGCTTGGAGCCCGACGTTGGCGCAGCAGGCCCGGGAGCGCTATGACCGGCGTGCACGCCGTTTGCAGCGCGAGGCGGTCGAGCGCCAAGACCGCCACATGGAGCAAGCGCAACACAAGTTGGAACACTTGGCCGACCAATCCAAGCACACCGACCCAGCCACGTTGGACAAAAAGCGCTCCATCATCGAAGCGGCCTTGGCTCGAGCCCGCGCGTCGCGCCAAGCGCCGGGCTGATCCCCCTCCAGCTGGGCGGGTGCTGTCCCGCCCGCACTTCTCAATGGGGTCGGGCTTGCGCACCACGCAGCGGTAATGCCGCCCAGCCCCTGTAGAGCGGGTTGCGGTTGCGCACAGGCGAGCCATCCAACGCCAGAACGGGTTGGTGCGTGGCCAATGCGCGCAACACTGCTTGCGCCTCCATTTGCGTGAGCGCAGCCCCTATGCAGATGTGTGCGCCACTGCCGAAGGACAAGGCGCCTGGGTTGGCACGGTCGATTCGAAGGGTGTCAGGGTTGCTGTGACGGGCGGGGTCGCGGTTGGCCGAGCCGATGAGCGGCAGGATCAAGTCACCCCGTTGAATGGACTGGCCGCACAACGTCATGGCGCGGGTTGCGCGGCGGCCAGTCCACTGAACGGGGCTGTCAAAGCGCAGCAGTTCACGCACCGCGTTGCCCGCGAGTTCGGGCTGCCGGCACAACAGGCGCCATTGGCTGGCGTGCGAGAGCAAGGCATGCAGGCCGTTGCCCAGCAGGTTGCGGGTGGTCTCGTAACCGGCAAACAGCAGCATGGCGCACTGGGCCAACAACTCTACGCTGGATTCAATCTGCCCTTGCGCCTCGGCTTGCAGCAGGCGGCTCACCAGGTCGTCGCCCAGGTGCTGGCGGCGCCAGGGCAGCAGTTCGCGCTCGAAGTACGCGGTCATCTCCAGCAGGCTGCGCTGCGCACGCAGCAGCTGGGCATGCTCGGGCTGCGCAGCGCCAATGAACACGGCGATGTCGTCGCACCAGCGCATGAAGGTGGCGTCCAGCGCTGGGTCCACGTCCATCAAGCGGCCTATGACGCGCGCTGGCAATGGCCGGGCGATCTGGGCCATGAAGTCGAATGACCCATCGAGCGCAAGCACGCGCTCCGTCACCGTGGCGTCGAGCCATGTCTGCAACGGGGCCAAGGCGTCGGGCCGAAAGGCTGGCATGAGGATCTGGCGCAGACGGCCATGGTCGGGTGCGTCCAGGAACAGCATGGCGCGGGCGAACAAACTTTGGAAGGGGCGCAGTTCGGCCCGGCCTTGCTGGGCGGCACCCATGACCCAGCCGCCCGTGCGCTGCGCCGAAAGCACCGGATCGCGCAACGCCGCCTCCACATCGGCGTGGCGGGTGAGCAGCCACGCGCCACCAAAGAAGTCGTCGCTCCACAGCATGGCACCCTCTTGGCGCCACGCTTGGTAGACCGGGTACGGGTCTTCCATCAGGCGGTGACATCCACGACCTCGGCGTCCTTCACTGCGGGGCGCTCGCCCTGGGGTTTGAGGCCCAGGCGTTCGAACAGGCGGCGGTCACGCTGGGCCTGGGGGTTGGTGGTGGTGAGCAGGCGGTCGCCGTAGAAGATGGAGTTGGCACCTGCCGCAAAGCACAGGGCTTGCAGGGCGTCGTCCATCTGTTCGCGGCCTGCCGACAGGCGCACCATGGTGGTGGGCATGGTGATGCGTGCCACGGCAATGGTGCGCACGAACTCGAAGGGGTCGATGGGCTCGGCGTCGGCCAGCAGCGTGCCGGGCACGGCGACGAGGTTGTTGATGGGTACCGACTCAGGGTACGGGTCGAGGTTGGCGAGCTGGGCGATGAGGCCCGCGCGCTGGGTGCGAGTCTCGCCCATGCCTACGATGCCGCCGCAGCACACGTTGATGCCTGCTTGGCGGACGTTGTCGAGCGTGTCGAGCCGGTCCTGGTAGGTGCGGGTGCTGATGATGCTGCCGTAGTGGTCGGGTGAGGTGTCGAGGTTGTGGTTGTAGTAGTCCAGCCCGGCGTCCTTGAGCTGGCGCGCCTGGTCTCCGTCGAGCATGCCCAGCGTCATGCAGGTTTCCAGGCCCAGGCCGCGCACGCCATCGATCATGGCGGCCACGCGCTCCATGTCGCGCTCCTTGGGGCTGCGCCAGGCTGCACCCATGCAAAAGCGCGTGGCGCCCTGCTCCTTGGCGGCCCGGGCAGCGTCCAGCACTTCGTCCAGCGGCATGATCTTGCTGGCTTCCAGCCCGGTGTCGAAGTGCGAGGACTGGGGGCAGTAGCCGCAGTCTTCGGCACAGCCGCCGGTCTTGATGGACAACAGCGTGGAGAGCTGGACTTCGTTGGGGTCGAAGTTTTCACGGTGCACCTGCTGGGCGCGGAACAGCAGGTCCATGAAAGGCAGGTCGTACAGCACTTCCACGGCGGCCACGGTCCAGCGGGTTTCGGGCACGCCCACGTTGGCGCGGCGCAGGGACGACAGGGAGATGGGTGCGACGGTGGTCATGGTGTCACTTCAAAAGAGGGTTGCTTCAAGCCGAACAGGGTTTGCAGGCCAGCGGTAGAAAGATGCAGTGCGACGGAGGCCGCGTCTGGGCTTTCCAGATGGGGAACGACACCCAGGCAAGGCACGTGAAAACGCCGCTCAAACTCTTGCGTGAGGGTGTGGATGTTGTCTTGCAAGTGCAGCATGGCCGGGTCCAGCGTGTTGCCCACCCAGCCCGCCAGGTGAAGGCGGCGTGCGACGATGGCCTCTGCCGTGAGCAGCGCGTGGTTGATGCAGCCCAGCCGCAGCCCGACGACGAGCACCACCGGCAGGTTCAGCGCGCACATGAGGTGCGAGCTGTCCCAGTTGGGGCCGAGTGGCACACACAGGCCGCCCGCACCTTCCACCACGATCAGGTCGGCGCGCTGGGCGAGTTGGCGGGCGCCTTGTTCCAGCGCGTCGCGGTCAATCACACGCCCCTCCGCCTGCGCGGCCAAGTGCGGTGCGCAGGGCTGTCGCAACTGGCAAGGGCCCACGTCTTCTGGTTGCAGTTCGATATTGCTGGCAGCCCAGAGGGTGTGCACATCTTCATTG
>CAZGDZ010000298.1:0-3296 GCA_964524855.1 uncultured Macromonas sp. | reverse complement strand
CTGTGACTTGTGGGCCTTGGCCAGGTGCTCGGCGCGGTAGGCCAGCAGCATGGTCTTGCCGGAACCGGCCACACCGTGGATGACGCGGTGCCCGTCGCCCAGGCTGCGGGCCAGCTGCTCTTGCTGAATGTCCATCACCCGCATGATGCTGGGCAGTTCGGCGGCTTCGTCGCTGTCGTCAAACAGGCTGTCTTGCGCGGCCACGCGCACCTGCGGGAACATGATCCAGCGCACGCGGTCCAGCTGCGGCAGCGACATGACGCCACGCATGGCGTAGGGGAACATGTTCCACAGGTGGGTCTGCAGGTCTTCGGGGTCCACCTGCTCCAGCATTTCGTCTTGGCAGATCACGCGCTGCGGCTCGATGGCGTGCTGCAGTTCGGCCTTGTCAAACTGCGCGCGGGTGATGTTGGGCAGCACCACGCCGTAGCTCCACGGAAAGGCCAGCTTGCCCTGGTGGGGGCCGCCGGGTTGCACCAGTTGCGGGTCGCGCTCCAGCGCATGCACCACCTGGTGGGCGTATTGCCGCGCCTGTTCCAGCGGGTTGGGTATGGTTTTGGGGCCAGCGTCGCCGTGGATGACCCAGGTTTGCCGGTCGGCCTGGATGAGCGTGCTCAGGCGAAAGTCCTTCACCTCCAGCACCAGAATGCCGCGCCGGGGGTGGATGATCACAAAGTCCGGGTGGGCGCTGCGCGGGCCCACGGGCACGTCGTACCAGAGCAGGTAGTCGTCATCGAGCTTTTGCTCCAGCCGCTCGGCCACGCGGCGCTCGCCGCCCGTCATGCGCGACACGCAACTGCCCAGTGCGGGTATCAGTGTGGCCATCCCTCTGCTTGGTATTGTTGGTTTAGCAGATTTTGCATCATTTTGGGGGTGGGGCTTGGTACAACCCGAAACAGGCACCATCAAACCCACTGCGGATATGAGCACTGAAAGCAGCTATCCGTCCAAATTTTTGTTTCTCATAATTGACAAATATCCGTATTTGCATATTATGAGAAACAAATGCCTGCAGCCACACCCGCAACCACCGAAGTAGCCGCCCAGCAGCTACAAGCCTTGGGCGAGCTGATTCGTGCTGAACGCAAGGCCTTGCGCGTGAGCAGCACCGCCACCGCCGAGGCGGCTGGCGTGTCGCGGGTCACGCTGCACCGCATTGAAAAGGGCGAGGCATCAGTGGCGGTGGGGGCCTGGGCCAACGTGGTGGCCGCCCTGGGTTTAAAGCTGACCGCGCTTCCGGCCAAAACAGCCGACGCGGCAGCGCACAACCCGCCTGCCGGGGAATGGATTCCGCTGCACATCCGCCTGAACGACTACCCCCAGTTGAAGGCACTGGCATGGCAGGTGCATGGCACGGACACGCTCACCCCCGCCGAGGCGCTGGACATTTACGAACGCAACGCGCGCCACCTGGAGGTAGAAGCCATGCCTGCCCACGAACAGGCACTGCTGGCGGCACTGCGCACGTACTGGCGTCGCTAGACGGCCCCTTGCTGCTCGAACACGGCTGCCTGTTTGGCGGGGCACCTATGGCGGGTTGAGTCCGCTACCAACCTCACACATGCATCTGCCTGCCTCCGCCAAAGCTCCAGTTCTCCCAGGCGGTTTCGTGCAACACCACCATCACTTGTTCGGTGTCTATGCTCAGGGCTGCCAGGCGGGCCATCAGATCGGCCAGCAAGGCGCGCTTCACGCGCACGCTGCGCCCTACGGACCAGAGGATCTCAATCAGCAATGAGCCGCTGGTGCGCGGACTCGCCAGATCGGGAAAGGTGGAGTCGATGCGGGCATCCTCGGGTGCGAGGGTGATGACGCGCTGAAAGCGGTCTGCCTTCGGCACGCCAGATTGAATCAGGGCGTCGTGAATGGCGTCCAGCACCGCCGTTTTGAACGCGGGAGCCTTGAGCTCGCACAAGGTCAGGGTAACGAGTGGCATGGCACCCCCTCCTCAGGCCTTGGCCCAGCCGGGATCTTTTGAAGACGGCCCAATCACCGCCCACTGCCCCAAACACGCCAGCAGGCGTTGGCGGCTAATAGCATTGTTGCGCTCCCGCTCGGCCTTACGCCGGGCAGCGGCGTAGTCGTGCGGGTCGGGGGCTGTTGTAGTGGGGAATGTGCGCATGGCCTGCTCCTAAGGTGTGTGGATGCTTGAACTCTAAAAGCAACACCAACACCCCGAAACCCATTTGAACGACAATCTGTATTGCAGTTTTTGCAAAACAAAGGGATGCGATGAATCTGGAGTTGGACGATGCGGCACTCTTTTTGCGCGTGGCGGAACTGGGCTCGCTCTCGGCAGCGGCGCGGGAGCGCAACGCCCCGGTAAGCCAGGTATCGCGGGCCATTGCGCGGTTGGAAGCCCGCTGCGGCGTGCGGCTGATGCACCGCACCACGCACGGCCTGAGCCTGACGGACGAGGGTGACACTTTCGCCGCGCACGCCCGCAGGCTGGTGGACACGCGCGACGAACTGGCCGCAGCCATGCACATCAAGCGTGGCGGGCCCAGCGGCTGGGTGCGTGTGGCGGTCAGCCCGGTGCTGGCCGAAACCATGATCGCGCCCAGCCTGCCCTCCCTGCACGAGGCCTACCCCCAATTGCAAATTGACATACTGGCCGACGACCGCATGCACGACATGGCCCGCGATGGCATAGACATTGCCATACGCACCGGCTGGCCCGTGGGCGACAACCTGATTGCGCGGCGGATTGCCGAGCACGGCCGGCGCTTGTGCGCGGCCCCCGCCTACCTGCAGCGCTTTGGCTTGCCCCAGCACCCAGACGACTTGGCGCAGCACCGCCTCATCACCAGCAGTGCCAGCCCGGCCCTGAACCGCTGGCCGTGGGCGGCGGGCAGGGCCGCCAAGCTGGGGCAGGATGAAGGTGGCGTGTATCTGGCCAAAGGCCACACCCGCAGCGACAACTCCGCCCTGACGCTGGCATTGACGCTGCAGGGCGTGGGCATTGCGCGCCTGAATGACTTGCTCACCCGCCAACACCTGCAAAGCGGCGAATTGGTGCCCCTGCTGGAAGACTGGTTCGACAACAGCCGCATCCCCATTTATGCAGTAATGCTGCCCGAACGCCACCGCTTGCCCAAGTTAAAGGCTTGTATAGACCATTGGGCTCAGTGGGTGTCTGAGGCGGCGCAGCCCATGTCATGATCACGCGCATGAACTTTGCCGACCGACTCAAACAACTGCCCCCTACCACCCACCTTGCCGCCGTGCACTTGCTGGACAGCAACGGCCACACCGTGGCCACCATAGAAAACAAACCTGGCCAGGCCGGCTCACTG
>CAZGDZ010000297.1:0-3314 GCA_964524855.1 uncultured Macromonas sp. | reverse complement strand
TTTGCCAGCGTGGCCCAGCGCGGCAGCACCCATGGCGACTCGCTCACGCCTGAAGGCTTCTTGAGCAACAACGCCGGTGGCGTGCTCGGTGGCATCAGCACCGGGCAAGACCTGGAAGTCTCCATCGCCATCAAGCCCACCAGCTCTATCTTGATCCCGCGCCAGTCGATTGATGTGGCCGGGCAGCCGACCGAGCTGATCACCAAAGGCCGGCACGACCCGTGCGTGGGCATCCGCGCCACGCCGATTGCCGAAGCCTTGCTGGCACTGGTGGTGATGGACCATGCGCTGCGCCACCGTGCCCAGTGCGGTGATGTGAGCGTGCCGTTCGGCCCGATCGACGCCGTGGCGCCTTCGGCGTCCTGAGCGTCGGCAGGGCACACCGGGTGGCATTGCCTGCACCGACCGGTGGTCGGCAGTTGTGGCCGTTTGCCGCGCTGTCGGCCAGTTACTTCGCGCACATCGGTTTCTTCAACCCCTACCTGCCACTGTGGTTGAAGGATCTGGGCTACGGTCTGCTGTTCATCAGTCTGTTGACCGCGTTGCCCTCGGCCACGCGGCTGTTCGCCCCCTACCTGTGGGCCTGGCTGAGCGACCGCACCGGCCACCGGGTGGCGTGGATGCGCTATTGCGCCACCGCCGCGTTGCTGGCGTCGTGCGCGCTGTGGTGGTCGTGGGGGCCGGTGGGGCTGTTTCTGGTGTTGCTGCTGGTGTTCACCCACACCGGCGGCATGATGCCCTTGAGCGAATCGGTGCTGGCGCAGTGGGTCAGCCACGCGGGGCAGTTCGACGCCAAGCGCTACGGCCGCATTCGCCTGTGGGGCTCGCTCGGGTTTTTGGTGACCGTGCTGGCGGCCGGGGCCTGGTTTGGCGCGCGCGGCATGGGCGATTTTCCCTTGTGGACCGCCGCCACGCTGGCGGCGGTGGTGGCCAGTGTGTGGTGGATGCGCGAGGACAAAGACCCCCCGCACCCCGACGGCGACCACCCCAGCGTGGGCCCGGTGCTTCGGTTGCCGGCGGTGCGCTGGTTCTTTCTGACCGCGTTCCTGCACCTGCTGGCGCACATTTTTGTGTACATCTTCTTTTCGCTGTACCTGGATGCGCTGGGGTACGGCAAGCACATCATCGGCGTGCTGTGGGCGGTGGCGGTGGTGGCCGAGATTCTGTGGTTCTACACCCAGGGCCGTTGGGCCGGGCGACTCAGCGTCCCCGGCTGGTTGATGCTGGCCGCCGCCTTGATGGCCTTGCGCATGGGCGTGACGGCTGCTGCCGGCGCGTGGTTGTGGGCGTTGGTGTTGGCCCAGGTGGTGCATGCCGTCACTTTTGCTGCCCACCACTCCGCTTGCATTGCGTGGATACACCTGCACTTTCCGGGCCGCCTGAGGGCGCGCGGCCAGGCCTTGTACGCCACCCTGGGCTATGGCATGGCCGGTGTGGTGGGGGGCGTCGTCGGCGGAATGGTCAGCAGCCGCTGGGGGTTGACCGCCGTGTTCTGGTTGGCGTGCTTCGCGTCCATGGGGGCGTGGGGCGCTGCCCGGGCATTGCGGCGGTGTGACCGTCTGCCGGCCAGCGCCTGACCTTAAGCGCGGCGGCGGTCGGCCAGCCAGCCTTGCAGCAGGGCGCCCAGGGCAATGCCGCCCAGCGCCCACAGCAAACTCCAATTGCCGGTGCCCAGCCCCGCAATGGCCGGCCCCGGGCAAACGCCACTGAGGCCCCAGCCCACGCCAAAGATGGCCGCGCCCAGCGCAGCATCCCGGTTCCAGGCCACCGCTTTGCGGTCAAACGATTGGCCCAGCAGCGACCGGTCGCGCAGCAAAGGCACCAGCTTGAAGCCCAGCAGCGCCACCGCCACGGCGCCGCCCATCACCAGCATCAAGCCCAGGTCTTGCCAGAGCAGGAAACTCAGCACCACCTCGGGCTGCACCATGGTGGACAGGGCCAAGCCAAAACCGAACAGCGCCCCGGCGGCCAGGGCTGCAAGCAAGGGTTTCATGCGCCGATCCCCCAGGCCACCAGGCGGGCGGTGATGAACGCGGTGGTCATGAAAGTGAGCACCGCCAGCAGCGACGGCCACTGCAGCGCGCCCAGGCCACAAATGCCGTGGCCCGACGTGCAACCGTTGCCCAGCCGGGCGCCAAACCCCACCAGCACGCCACCCACCAGCAGTTGCCACACCGGCACAGTGGTGTTCAGCGCCTCACCGTCGCCCAGCAGCAGCCACCACAAGGCTGCGCCCAGCACCAAACCCAGCGCATAGACCAGCCGCCAGGTGCGCGAACCGGTGTAACGCGGTTGCTGGAAATAGGGCCGCCGCACGACATACGACCAAGTGGACGAAAACACCGAACTCATGCCGCCTACCCAACCGGTGAATACGAACAACAAGGCCGTGCCGGCGCCGATCAGCAAGCCGCCCCACAGGTAGTGTTGCCAGCCCAGGGGGAAAAGCGAAGTCAGCCATGCGTCCATCGGCCGATTATCGCCGTCCCACCCGTGCAGCGCCAGGTGCGATCAGGTCCCGCAGAAGGTGCGGTAGCCCGTGGTTTCGGCCGGTGTGCCGGGCTGCGCCCACACCGTGTTTGCCAGCGCGGGGTTGAACGGTTGAGTGATGGCGGCCAGCAGGTCTTCAAACGGTTGCAAGTCTTGCCTATCGGTGGCGGCGTCCAGCGCGGCCTCCACTCGATGGTTGCGTGGAATGACCACCGGGTTGACAGCGTCCATGCCATCGGCAACGGTGGATGCGCCCCCCGGTTGGGCGGACAAGCGCTGCTGCCAGCGTTGCAGCCAAGTTTGCGCAGCGCCCCGGCCCTCGCCAAACACCTCCAGCAGCGGCTCGGGTTGCCCGCGCAGTGCGGTGGACAGCGTGCGGAAACCCAAGGTGTGGTCCACCTGCCAGGTGTGCAGCAGTTGCAGGTAGTCGTTGGCCAGGGCCAGGTCGGCGGCATCGTCACCGGTGTCCGCCAAGCCCAGCTTGCGGCGCAGTTCGGCCAGCCAGTGGCGCTGGTACACGGCAGGGTAGTGGTTGATCACCGCCGTGGCCTGGGCCACCGCTTCGTCGGGCTCCAGCGGCATCAAAGGCAGCAGGGTTTCGGCCAGGCGCGCCAGGTTCCATTGCGCAATGCCCGGCTGGTTGCCGTAGGCGTATCGGCCGTGGTGGTCGATGGAGCTGAACACTGTGTCGGGGTCGTGTGCTTCCATGAAGGCGCAGGGGCCGTAGTCGATGGTTTCGCCCGACAGGGTCTTGTTGTAGGTGTTCATCACCCCGTGGATGAAGCCCACGCACATCCAGCTCTCTATGATCGCGGCCTGACGGT
>CAZGDZ010000296.1:0-3316 GCA_964524855.1 uncultured Macromonas sp. | reverse complement strand
CGCGCTACAAGCCGTTCTGGAACCGGGCGTTCGTCGCCGGTTAGCTGCTGGCGGCGCTGGCCCAGGGCTGGATGCTGGGCAGCTACATCACCGGGTTCGACCGCAGCGCGCTGGGCTGGGCCTTCAGCCTGGGCATCGCGCTGACCTTGCCCGCGGCCTATGTGATGCTGGGTGCAGGCTGGCTGATCATGAAAACCGAGGGCGAACTGCGCGCCCAGGCGGTGGCGTGGGCGCGCGCTGCCTGGTGGCCGATGACCCTGGCGCTGCTGGCCATCTCAGCGGCCACGCCGCTGGTCAGCCCTGCCGTGTGGGCCAAATGGTTCAGCCTGCCGGAGGTGTTCATGCTGTTGCCCATTCCGCTGGTCTGCGCTCTGGCGCTGTTCGCCATCTGGTGGGTGGTGCGTCGCCCCAAAGTGCTGGAGGCTGGCTATGGCTGGCTGGTCTTCGTCAACACCGTGCTGCTGTTCGTGCTGGCATTCTTTGGTTTGGCCTACAGCCTGTTCCCGGAGGTGGTGGTGGGCCAGTTGACGGTGTGGGACGCCGCCGCCGCCACGGCATCTTTGCAGGTGACCTTTGTGGGCGTGGCCCTGACCTTGCCTGTCATTGTGGCGTACACGGTATTTATGTACCGTGTCTTTTGGGGCAAGGCCAGGGCGTTGAGTTACTGAGGCTGTTCGTCGTCGAACTCAGTGGGGTAAGGGCTCGCTGAGTTGGTGACCCCAACCTTCCACCGTTTCCTGAATCAACCGAGCCACGATTTTGCTTGCTGGGGTGAGCTGCCCTTGTTTGGGCAGGGCCAGGGTCACGTGGCGCTTGCAGTCGGGGTTCACCAGGCGTGACGCCTGCAGGCGACCGGATTGCAGCTCCTCAGCAATCGAAAACGGGCCGAGCAGGGAATACAGGTGGTCCGTCAGGGCCACCAGTTCCTTTTGCACTTTCAACGAGTCTGCTTCCACCTCGGCCTGCAGGGTGAAGCCCTTGCCGCGCGCCGTTTCATCGAGCACCGCGCGCCAGTGGGCCGGCCTGCGCGGCAGCACCAGGCGCAACCCTTCCACCCGCGAGAAATCGACGGTCTCGTTTTTCGTCAACGGGTCGCCCGGTCTCGACACCAGGTAAGTGCCCACCGTGGCCAGCAGTTTTTCATCCGGGCTGCTCGGCTTCTGGTAGCGGAACAGCACGGCCATGTCCACACTGCCGGTGTCCAGCAAGGTGTCCAGCTCGCCCCCTTGGCCTTCGCGGATGTTCAGTTTGATTTGCGGGTAGGCCGCCTGCAGCTTGAGGTACACCTGCGTCATCAAGGGGTGGGCGGCGGAAGGCAGGATGCCGAGCTTGACCTCGCCACGCGGCACGCCGGCATCGGTGCGGATGTCGGCCAGCAGTTGATCGGTGTCGCGCACCCAGCCACGCACGCGGGTTTGGATGTGGAGGCCCAGGTTGGTCAACGTCACGCCACGGCCGGTGCGATGGAACAACGCGCCGCCGCACTGCGCCTCCAGCTCACCAATCTGGCGGCTGATGTGCGACTGAACCGTTTGGCGCAGTGCCGCCGCCTTGGTGAAGCTGCCCAACTCGGCCACCTCCAGAAACAGCCGGAAATCGTTGGGGTTGAGGGTGGCGCGGGACATCGGTCATCTCCTGGGTGGCTTGACATCACATTTTTGGCATGTCTGAAATGCCTGGATGCATTCTATTCAGATGCCATCGGCCTTCCTAAACTTCGGCCCATACATCACCGACTCCCTGCGGGAGCTCCACTGGAAAGACACCGAAATGCGCTTTGCAAGTTTTGAGACCAACGGCCAACCCACCTACGGCGTGGTCACCGAAGCGGGCCAATACCGGCCCGTGCCCGTCGATTTCCGGAGCCAGTACGGGGACCTGAAAGCGGCGATCGCGGCTCAGGCGTTGGGCGCAGCGGCTGCCGCCGCCCTGTCTGGGGGTACGGTCTTGGCTGCCGACCAGGTGCGCCTGCTGCCGGTGATTCCCAACCCCGGCAAGCTGATCTGCGTGGGCCTGAACTACAAGAGCCACGTGGCCGAGACCAAGCGCGCTGACAGCGACTATCCCTCGCTGTTTTTGCGCTTCAACGACAGCCTGGCCGCGCACGGCGACGAGGTGCTGCGTCCCGCGTTCTCCGAGCGTTTCGACTGGGAAGGTGAACTCGCCTTCGTCATCGGCCAAGGCGGCCGCCACATTGCCAAAGAAAACGCCTTCGACCACATCGCCGGCTACGCCTGCTTCAACGACGTGAGCGTGCGCGACTGGCAGAAGCACACCCACCAGTTCACGCCGGGCAAGAACTTCCCCGGCACGGCGCCCTTTGGCCCGGTGCTGGTGACGCGCGACGAGGTGCCCGACGTGAGCGCGCTGACGCTGGAAACCCGCGTCAACGGCAACGTGGTGCAGCACGCCAGCGTGGGCGACCTGATCTTCGACATCCCGACCATCGTGGCCTATGTCTCGCGCTTCACGCCGCTGTCGCCCGGTGACGTGATCGCCACCGGCACCCCCGGTGGCGTGGGCGACCGCCGCGAGCCGCCGCTGTACATGAAGGAGGGCGACGTGGCCGAGGTCGAGATCACCGGCCTGGGTGTGCTGCGCAACCGCATCGGCACCGACCACAGCGCCGCCTGAACACCGACCACGCGCCGCCCGACCCGGAGAACCCCATGAGCACCCCGAACCCCAAACCCCACCTGCGCATCGCCGTTGACATCGGCGGTACCTTCACCGACATGGCCGCTTTTGACGAGACCAGCGGAAAGCTGCTGTTCGGCAAGGCCCTGTCCACCCACGGCGAACTCGTCAAGGGCATCCAGTCCACCATTGACAGCGCCGACATCGACTGGCGCGATGGCAACCTGTTCCTGCACGGATCCACCATCGCCATCAACACGCTGCTAGAGCGCAACGGTGCAAATACAGCACTGCTGATCACCGAGGGTTTTCGCGACATCTACGAGATCGGCCGCGTCAACCGGCCCGATGCCTACAACCTGTTCTTCAACAAGCACCAGCCGCTGGTCAAGCGTTCGCTGCGCTACGAGGTGGCCGAGCGCCTGCGCGCTGACGGCAGTACTCACAAGCCGCTGGACGAAGCCGCCGTGCGCGAGCTGGCCAAGGACCTGCGCGGCCAGGGCATCGAGGCGGTGGCCGTGCTGCTGCTGCACAGCTACCGCAACCCGGCGCACGAACAGCGCGTCAAGCAGATCCTGCAGGAAGAGATTCCTGGCGCTTTCGTCTGTGCCTCGCACGAACTGAGCCAGGAATACCGCGAGTTCGAGCGCGTCTCCACCGCGGTGGCCAATGCCTACGT
>CAZGDZ010000295.1:0-3325 GCA_964524855.1 uncultured Macromonas sp. | reverse complement strand
CTTGACCAGGTCGTAAGGCGCCACCGGGTCGATCGGGTCGGCCGCGTGCAAGGTGAGGCCGCCACGCTCGCCATGCACCTGGGTCAGCACGCCCATGTTCTCCAGCAGCTTGCGCATGGTGGCCACGTCGCGCAGGCGCGGCACGTTGCGCAGCATCACAGGCTGGTCGGTCAGTAGAGCGGCACACAGTTCGGGCAGGGCCGCGTTTTTGGCCCCTGACACGTTCACTTCACCATGAAGGCGGCGACCGCCGCGAATGCGCAATTGGTCCATGAGCGTGGTTCAGCGTTGGTTGGCCCATTCGGCCGGGGTGTGGGTTTTCATTGACAGGGCGTGCACTTCGTCGGTTTGGATGCGCTGGCCCAAGGTGGCATAGACCAGTTGGTGGCGCTGGATCAGGCGCTTGCCTTCAAAGGCGGGCGACTCGATCACAGCCGCCCAATGGCGCCCGTCGCCCGAAACTTCGAGGTGGTCGCAGGGCAGCCCTTGGGCAATGATGGTTTGGAGTTCGTCGGCCGTCATGTGTGTGCGTTCAGTGTCTGATTTTGTAGCCCGATTTGAGCAGGTGCAAGGCCAAGCCGCCCACAGCGAAAAAAGCGCTACCCACGATCGCCAGGCTGAGCCAGGGGGACACGTCGCCCTGCCCAAAAAACCCGTAACGGAAACCGTCGATCATGTAGAAGAAGGGGTTGAGGTGACTGACCTGCTGCCAAAAGCCCGGCAGGGAATGGATGGAATAAAACACGCCGCTGAGAAAGGTCATCGGCATGATGAGGAAGTTTTGGAACGCTGCCATCTGGTCGAACTTTTCGGCCCACAGACCTGCGATCACACCCAGCGACCCGAGCAGGCCAGCGCCCAAAAATGCGAACACCGCAATCCACCAAGGGGCGACGAAGGTCAGGTCGGTGAACCAGACGGTGGCCAGCAACACACCCGCGCCCACCACCAGACCGCGCACGATAGACGAGCCGACGTAGGCCACGAACCACGCGCGGTGCGACAACGGAGTGAGCAGGATGAACACCAGATTGCCCATGACCTTGCTCTGGATCAGGCTGGATGAACTGTTGGCGAACGCGTTCTGCAACACGCTCATCATGATGAGCCCGGGCAACAGGAAGGCGGTGTAGCTGACGGTGTCGTACACCTTAACGTGCTCTTCCAGCACATGGCCAAAAATCAACAGGTACAAGATGGCCGTCATCACCGGCGCTGCCACCGTCTGGAACCCGACTTTCCAGAAACGCAAAATTTCCTTGTAAAACAGGATCTGCCAGCCGCTCATGGTGTGGTTCATGCCGCCACCTCCACCGCAGGCTTGTTGCCGGTGAGGTCGAGGAACACGTCTTCCAGATCTGCCTTGGTGATTTCAATGTCTTCCACCGGCACCCCGGCTTCGCGCACTTGCGCGAGGATGCGCTCCACCTCCAGTGCGTCGTGCGCCGGCAACTGCACAAAGCGGCCAGTCACCCGGGCCTGTGCTGCCAGCGTGGGCGGCAGGGCGTGGTCGGTCTTGAAGCGCAACACATTGGCCGACGCCCGCTGGAGCAGGTCAGACGTTTTTTCCAGCGCTACCAATTCGCCTTGTTTCAACATGGCGATGCGGCCGCACAGGGCCTCGGCCTCTTCCAGGTAGTGGGTGGTCAGCAGCACGGTGCTGCCTTCTTTGTTGAGTTTGGAAATGAACTGCCACAAGGTTTGGCGCAGCTCCACGTCCACACCGGCGGTAGGTTCGTCCAGCACAATGACTGGTGGCCGATGTACCAGCGCCTGAGCCACCAGCACCCGCCGCTTCATGCCGCCCGAAAGCTGGCGCATGTTGGCGTTGGCCTTGTCGGCCAGGCCCAAGCCGTCCAGCAATTCGTCGATCCACGCCGCGTTGTCGCGAATGCCAAAGTAGCCCGACTGAAAACGCAGCGCTTCGCGCACGGTGAAAAAGGGGTCAAACACCAACTCCTGCGGCACCACCCCCAGGCGACGGCGGGCCTGCGCGTAATCGTTTTGCACATCGGCACCATGCACCGTGACGTGCCCGCTGCTGGCGCGCGTGAGCCCCGCCAGTATGCTGATGAGGGTGGTTTTGCCTGCGCCGTTGGGGCCAAGCAGTCCAAAGAATTCACCCGGCTCAACGTCGAAGGTCACGCCCTTGAGCGCAGAGAATTCGCCTCGGGCGGTGGTGTAGGTCTTGGAGACGTGTTGAAAGGAAACGGCAGGCATGGGCCCAAGATTTTACGCGGGCAGCAATTCACTCACGCCGTAGAGGGTGGCCAGGTCGCGGAGTTGGGACGGGGCACCGGTCAATTGCAACTGGGCGCCCGCCTGCAACACACGGCGGCGAACCCCCAACAACACGGCCAGGGCAGACGAATCAAAATCGGTCAGCGCAGCCGCATCCAAAGCAAGCACCGCGTTGGGTGCCACGGTTTGCGCACGCAAAGCTGCCTCGCAATGGCTTAAATAACCCACCGCGTCGGCGTGGGTCAGGCGGGCAGGCAACGGCGGCAAAACCATCAGGGGCATGGGTCAGGACTTGGCAGCGTTGCCGCGGTTGCGTTCGGCCAGCGCCGCGATCAAACCATCGATGCCCTTGGCCTGGATTTCCTGGGCAAACTGGCCGCGGTAGGTTTCGACCAGCCAGACGCCCAGCACGTTGATGTCAAACACTTTCCAGCCGTCCGCGCCCTTTTCCATCCGGTAGTCGAGCTGGATCGGATCACCACGGCCGCGCACTTCAGACCGGACCACCACTTCGGTATCGGTCGGCTGGGCGCGCAATGGGCGCAACACCAAGGTCTGGTCCTTCACCTGGCCCAGCGCGCCGGCGTAGGTGCGAACCAGCAAGGTCTTGAACTCGGCTTGCAAGCGCGTGCGTTGCTCGGGCGTGGCTTGGCGCCAGAACCGCCCGACCGCCGACGCTGTCATGCGGTTGAAGTTGAGGTAGGGCATCAACTTGGTGTCCACCAACTGGGACACTTTCGCAATATCGCCTGCCTGAATGGCCGGGTCGGTTTTGACGATGGCAAACACTTCGCCGGCGACGCGCTGGATCAACGCATCCGGCGCCTCCACCGCAGCGGTGGCTTGCAACGGTAGCCACAGCGGTACCACAGCGGCTGCGCAGGTAGCGAGCCAGTGTCGGCGGGTCGAAGAAAGGGTCGTTACAGTACTCATGGGGTTTCCAGTGTTCTTCAGGCTTTCGGGAGCGGTGTTCTGTCAGGTTCAAACTGGGGGCGACCGGTTCCCTCGCCGTTACACACGCACACAGAAAACTCAATCATCAAACCGTTCAACGGGCCCGGCATCCACGCCGATCCGCGACTGG
>CAZGDZ010000294.1:0-3328 GCA_964524855.1 uncultured Macromonas sp. | reverse complement strand
GGGCACACCGAACTGACGCAAGATTTCCTTGCCTTGGTACTCGTGAATCTTCATGAAAATCGCTCTCTGAAAGAGTCAAACACAACACGTCCGCCCTGAGGGCAAGGTAGCGTGGGCATGTAAAGGCCACGATTACGGTGCAACAGGCCAAAGGACACACGAAGCCCGAAATGTATCATGCTGCCGTGCACAAAACTTGTGCGGAACTGACGCGCCGGTTTCAACCCCTGGTTGAACGGTGGTGTGAACATACCCCTCGGAGAATCCAACCATGCCACAGGTTTTCATAGACGGCGAGGCCGGCACCACGGGCTTGCAAATCCGCGAACGGCTGGCGCAAATGCCGTTGGTGCAGGTGCTCAGCATCGACCCGGCGCGGCGCAAAGATGCGGCCGCCAAGCGCGAATTGATGGCGCAGGCGGACCTGGTCATTTTGTGTCTGCACGACGACGCGGCGCGCGAATCGGTGGCCATGATCGACGGTCTGAAGGCCGAAGGCGCCAAGGCGCCGCGCATCATTGATGCGTCCACTGCGCACCGGGTGGCGCCGGGCTGGGTCTATGGCTTTCCCGAGCTGTGCGCTGGGCAGGCCGAGGCGGTGCGCACCGCAGAGCGGGTGGCCAACCCGGGTTGCTATGCCACCGGCGCCATCGCTTTGATTCGCCCGCTGGTGGATGCCGGGCTGCTGCCGAAAGACTTTGCGCTGAGCCTGCCGAGCGTGAGTGGCTACACCGGCGGTGGCCGCACCATGATCGAAGACTACGAGGCCGGAACTGCCGCGCCGTTCGAGCTGTACGCGCTGGGCTTGAGCCACAAGCACATCCCCGAAATCATGGCTTGCACCGGCTTGACGCGTCGGCCGCTGTTCATTCCCGCAGTGGGCAATTTCCCCCAAGGCATGCTGGTGCAACTGCCCCTGCACCTGGACCAATTGCCCGGCCAGGTGACGGTGGCTGACCTGCACAACGCGCTGGCCGCCCACTACGAGGGCAGCCACTGGGTCAACGTGCAACCAGCGACCGACGACGGCAAGCTGGACGCGGTGGCGCTGGCCGGCACCAACCACCTGGAGCTGCGGGTGTACGGCAACGATGCGTACCGCCATGCGGTGCTGGTGGCGCGGCTGGACAACCTGGGCAAGGGCGCCAGCGGCGCGGCGGTGCAAAACCTGCAGTTGATGCTGGGGGTGTGAACGGCGGCGGGGTGGTTGCCTCAGCGGTCGCTGACCCAGCCATCCGCCAGGTGCAGGCTGCCGCTGCGTGCCATGCCAGCTAGCAGGGTCTGCACCCAGTGTTCCAGAGGTTCCGCCGCCTCGGCCGCCTGGTGCAGCGCGGCCAAGTAGGGCGTGCGGGTGGCCCAGGCCAGAAAATCCGCCAACGGCAGGTGACGCAGGTCCATCAACCGGAACTTCAGCAGCACCTTGGCCGCGTACAGGGTGTGTTGTTGCGGTTGGGCGCGAAACTGGGCCAGCCGGCTGCGGGCCCGCGACAGTGCTTGCGCCACGCGTGCGGCGTTGCCGCCGAACACCGGGCCGTGGCCCGGCACCACCACCCGCGCTGACAGCGACTCAATCAAGTCCAGCGTGGTGGCCACTTCGTCAAATGCGGCCACGCCCTCGATTTCGGGAAACACCACGCCAAAGCCGTTGTCCCACAGCGCATCACCCGAAATCAGCACCGCGTGGTCGGCTTGGAACAGCAGCACCGCGTGCGGGTCGTGGCCCGGCGCGGCCAGCACCTTCCAGTCCAAGCCGGCCAGTTCGATGGTGGTGCCCGGTTGCAACAGGTCGTCGGCGCGGAAGCGGGGGCATTGCTGGCCGGTGGGCTGGTAACTCAGCCGCTCTGTGTCCCATTGCCTCAC
Source organism: uncultured Macromonas sp. (assembly GCA_964524855.1). Classification (GTDB taxonomy): domain Bacteria; phylum Pseudomonadota; class Gammaproteobacteria; order Burkholderiales; family Burkholderiaceae_C; genus CAZGDZ01. The sequence continues at coordinate 1,468 of CAZGDZ010000294.1, read as the reverse complement.
TGCGGCGGCTTCACCGGGCGGGATGAAGGTGCGCAGCGCTGGGTAACGCTGTTGCAGGGCCGCGTTGCCGCCGCAATGGTCGCTGTGCAGGTGGGTGTTCAGCAGGCGGTTCAGCGGACGCCCAGCCAGGCAGGGTTCCAGCAGCGCGAGCGTCTGGTTGGCATGGCTGCAGTAGCCGCTGTCCACCAGCGCGGTGCCGTTCGGGCCCACGCACACCACGCTGTTGGCCGACAACCAGCCTCGCTCCAGCACGGTCAGGCCAGGGGGCAGGGCGATGGGGTGGTCCAAGTCGGTCATGGTGAGCGTGACGATAACGCAGCCCCGCGAAGCTGCTGGCGTGGGGTTATTGCCGTTGAGGTTTTGGAAATTTAGGGAAAACCCTTATATTTCTGGGATGACTGCGACCGCCCCACCGCCTTCACGCGCCCGAGTGCCAGTGTGCACGCTGGGGCCGGAGCACCGTGCGGCCATCGAGCGCCATTTGCTGGCGCTGGGTGAACGGGATCGCTACCTGCGTTTCGGCTACGCCGCGCAGGATGCCCAGATTCGCCGCTACGTCGAGGGCCTGCGCTTTGGCATCGACGAGATTTTTGGTATTTTCAACCGCCGCCTGCAACTGATCGCGATGGCGCACTTGGCGTATGGTTTGGCGCAGGATCGGTCGGACACGGCGGAGTTCGGCGTCAGCGTCAGCCCGCACGCGCGGGGGCGGGGCTATGGCAACCAGCTGTTCGACCGGGCGGTGGTGCACGCACGCAACCACGGGGTGTCGTTGCTGCACATCCATGCCCTGAGCGAAAACGCGGCCATGCTGGGCATTGCCCGCAAGGCGGGGGCGCAGATCGTGCGCGAGGGCGGTGAAAGCGAATGCCGTCTGGCGTTGCCGCCGGCCGATTTCGAGTCGCACGTGACCGAATTGCTGGAAGAGCAGGTGGCGCGCACCCAGTACCGGTTCAAGGCACACACGCAGCAGGTGCGCCGCTGGTTGGGGCGCCTGTGGTGCTGGCGCCGGCGCCCGGGGGCCTGACGCTTTCATCAGCCTGTCGCGGGCTTGTTGTATCCTAAAGGCTTCTCAACGACTGCCGACTTCAGTGGCCGAACCCTATCCCAGTCCGTCGCCGCACCGCGCGGTGCGGCATGAAGACAAACGCGGTTTCCTTCAAAAGCTCGCCGAATTCATCCATCCTGGGCCGGATTCCAAGGACGAGCTGATCGAGACTCTGGCCGAAGCCGAGGACAACGACATCATCAACGCCGAGTCGCGGGTGATGCTCGAAGGGGTGATCCGCATCGCCGACATGACCGCCGGCGATGTGATGGTGGCAGCCCCGCGCATGGACGCGCTCGACATCCACGCCAGTTACCATGACCTGTTGCACACGGTGATCGAAACCGCGCACTCGCGTTTTCCGGTGTACGAAGGCGAGCGCGAGAACATCATTGGCATTCTGATGGCCAAGGACTTGCT
>CAZGDZ010000293.1:0-3333 GCA_964524855.1 uncultured Macromonas sp. | reverse complement strand
CGACAAACAAGGCCGCCACCAGGTTGACCAGCAAGGCCGCCGCCATGACGGACAGGATCACCACCAGGTCTTCCATGGCGTGGGCCGACACTTGGCCGTGGCGCAACCACCGCCACAGGTGGCGGGCCGAGGGGCGGTCCCACAGTTGCCAGGCGTCAAACAGGAAGGTGCCCACCAGCGCTGCCAGGGGCACCCACATCAACGCGTGGCTGCTGTACAGCAGCGCCACGGCGCTCGCCAGCGTCAGCAGCACCGTGGGGCCCAGCGGGGCGGTCCGGGTCACGGCCAACACCACGTTGGGCGAGCCGGACATGGGCGGCGCACCGGTCAGGCCCGACAGCGTCATCGCGCATGACTGCAGGAATTTGTCCTGTGGGCGCAGGTGCTGGCGGTCGTCCTGCTGGGCCAGCATTTGGTGGGTGACCACCGTGTTCAGGAACAGCAGCACGCCCAGAGTCAGCCCGTGTTGCAGCAGGCCCAGCAGCAGCGGGGTGGTGCGCACGCCGGGTGCCCACAGCCCGGCCAGGTCGGCCATCTGGAGGGGTAGCGTCCAGGTGGCGCCGTCCATCAAGCGGGGCAGGGGGTTGCCCAACCACGTCAGCACAGCCGCCAGCAGCGCGCCGATGGCCAGGCCTGTGGCCGACGAGGGCCAGCGTGGCCGCAGCCGGCGCACCGCCAGTGCGCTCAGCAGCACCACGACCGTCACGGCCACCACGGCCCCGTTGGTGAACCCTTGCGACTGTTCGGCCAGCGCCCGCGATTGGCTGATGAGCAAGGCCACCGAAATGCTGTTGCTGAAGCCCAGGTACACCGGCGCCGGGATGAAGCGCGCGAACCGCTCCGCGCGCGCCAACCACAGCAAACCGACCACCACACCGGCCAGCGCCACGATCAGGGCCGCCAGCGCCAAGCGCACTTCGGGGGTGTTGGGCAAACCCAGCGCGTGCGACTGGCTGGCGAGATGCTGAACCATCACCGTGAGGGTGGCGGCCTCGAAAAACCGGGCGGCGTACACCACGGGCCGTTGCGAGCCGGCGGTGAGGGCGTGCGTGAGCACGATGGCCAGGCACGCCGCCAGCACACCCAGCCCCAGGTATTGCGGCGCGATGCTGCCGTAGATGATGACGGTGGCCCCGAGCGTGGTCGGGATGGACGTGGCAGCGCCGTCAATGCCGGCGGTGAAGGCCGCCATTCGGTTTTGCTTGCACACCACTGTGTCCATGGACAGCCTCAACTGACGTTGGCGCCCAACCGTTGCGACAGGCTGCTCGCAACATCCCGCAGCGCCTTGGCCTGCGAGCCGGCGGGTCGCAGATCCAGCATTTTGGTGGGGCCAATGGCGGCGATGGCCAACACCAGCCGACCAAAGCCGTCAAACACCGGCACCGCCATGGCGCTGATGCCGGGCAGCAGTTCGTCGCGCACCTGGGTGATGCCGGTCTGTCGAATCTCTTCCAGCTCGGCGGCGAAAGCCGGCTCGTCCAACTCGCCGGCCAAACCTTCGCTCTCCAGGGCGGCGGCCACTTCGGCACGCGCGCGGTAGGCCGCAAAAATTTTGCCCGTGCCGGTGTGCCGCAGCGAGGCCGGGATGCCGTGCCGCATGGCCACGTGCACTGGCGTAGGGCCTTCTTCCACGCGGATGATGACCGGGCCCTGCGCGCCCCACACGGCAGCCGACACGGTGCAGCCCACGCGCTGCGCCAGCCCCGGCAACTCGGCAATCGCCAGGCGCACAGGGTCCACCTGCTGCAGGCTGATCAGGCCCAACTGCATGGCCAGCGGGCCCAGCCCGTAGTGGCCGCTCACCGGGTCTTGCTCGATCAGGCCCAGCTTGCCAAAGCTCACCAGATAAGGGTGGGCTTTGGCGGGCGTCATGTCCGCTTCTCGGGCCAGGTCTTTCAGCGCCATGCGCCGGCCGGTGTGTGCCAGCGCCTTCAGCAACTGGCCGCCCACTTCAACGCTCTGGATGCCGCGCGACGTGCGCTCCTCCGGTTCCTCCACCGCCTCGCCGGGCGGGTTGTGTTTGTTGGTGTTCATGCGTAGATTGTCACTCTGTGCCGGCGAACTGCGGCATCGGATTAGGGTTTTTACTTAAACGAATGTGTTTGTCAATATCGAACTTTGACGCTACCATCGCGGCATTGATTTATGGCAAACGTATTTGCTATAGACGAACTTTTCAGGAGCAACCCCCATGAGCACCAAGACATTCGCCTCCGCCGCCGACCTGGAAGAAAAAAAGGTCACCTTCGAACAGATCTCTGAACACGCCTGGGCCTACACGGCCGAAGGCGACCCGAACACCGGCATCATCATTGGCGACGACGCCGTGCTGGTGGCCGATACCCAGGCCACGCCCGCCATGGCCGCGGACGTGATCCGCCGCATCCGCGAAGTCACTGACAAGCCCATCAAGTACGTGGTGCTCACCCACTACCACGCCGTGCGCGTGCTGGGTGCCAGCGCCTACCAGCCGCAGCAGATCCTGGCCAGCCAGGACACCTACGACCTCATCGTCGAGCGCGGCGAGCAGGACAAGGCCAGCGAGATCGGTCGCTTCCCGCGCCTGTTCCGCAACCTGGAAACCGTGCCCGAAGGTCTGACCTGGCCGACCATGACCTTCACCGGCAAGATGACCCTGTGGCTGGGCAAGCTGGAAGTGCAGCTGCTGCAACTGGGCCGTGGCCACACCAAGGGTGACACCGTGGTATGGCTGCCGGGCGAGAAGACCCTGCTGTCGGGCGACCTGGTCGAGTTCGACGCCACCCCCTACGCGGGTGACGCTTACTTTCAGGACTGGCCGCAGACGCTGGACAACATCGCCAAGCTCCACCCGCTGGCCCTGGTCCCCGGGCGTGGCCCGGCGCTGCGCGGCGAAGCGCAGGTGCAAAAGGGGCTGGAGGTCACACGCGCCTTCGTCAGCGACGTGTGGGCCAGCGTCAAGGCCGGTGCCGACGCCGGGCGCGACCTGCGCAAGGTCTACGAAGAGACGTTTGCCAAGCTGCAGCCCAAGTACGGCGAGTGGGTGATCTTCAACCATTGCATGCCGTTTGACGTGACCCGCGCTTACGACGAGGCCACGCAGTTCCCCGACCCGCGCATCTGGACCGCCGAGCGCGACCGCCAGATGTGGGAAGCCCTTGAAGGTTGATCTAACAGGAGACACGACCATGAAAATCGACCGCATTCACCACGTTGCCTACCGCTGCAAAGACGCCAAAGAAACCGTGGAGTGGTACGTCAAGCACCTCAACATGGACTTCGTGCTGGCCATTGCCGAAGACTTGGTGCCCTCGACCAAAGCGCCGGACCCCTACATGCACGTGTTCCTGG
>CAZGDZ010000292.1:0-3338 GCA_964524855.1 uncultured Macromonas sp. | reverse complement strand
CGAAGGCCACGACCACCACCATGAGCACGGCGAGTAGTGCGATCACCCGTCGCACGCGCACCACCACCATCACGACGACGATGTGAAAAGCTTCGTCTACCGTGCGGAGCGCCCGTTCGATCCGGCCAAGCTGGAGGATTTTCTGGGCGCCATCGTGCAGATCTACGGCCCCAAGCTGCTGCGCTACAAAGGCGTGCTGCACATGCAGGGCACCGACCGCAAGGTGATTTTCCAGGGAGTGCACCAGCTCATGGGCTCCGACCTCGGTCCCGAGTGGAAGCCCGAGGAACAACGCCAGAGCAAGATGGTCTTCATCGGCATTGACCTGCCCAAAGACATCTTGGTGCAGGGCCTCGATCAGTCCCTGGTGTGAGCCGTCAACGAAGCGACACCATCAGGCCGTACAATCGATCGCCATCTGGACTGCCGACCATCGTCGGCCAACTCACCGCACAGCCCGCCTGACAAGTCCGTGTCGAGCCGGCCGGCGGTGGATCAGAGGAGATCCTTCGTGAAAGTCCCAGCCCGTAAGACCGCAGAGAAAGCGCTCGACCAAGAAGCGTTGGCGGTCAAGCCGCGCAAGGCGGTGGCCACACCAGTGCCGCCGCCGCCCCTGAAAGCCGCAGCACAACGTCGGGCCGATCAAGCCGCGATGCAGGCCCAGATGAGTCAAGCCGTGACACCGTCGCACGATCCTGCGGCGGCGAAGGCCTCCTTCACCCCGACCCGAGAACGCGCCATGTCCACCACCGCACCCACCCCCGTCAAGAAGGATCTCACGCTGGCCAACAACTGGAAGTCCAAGCCGCTGCAGGACTTGACCGATGCCGACGTGCTGGCCATGCCGGACACCGAATACATGAACAACGTGCAGCTGGCGTACTTCAAGCGCAAGCTCGAACAGCTCAAGCACGACATTCTGGTCAACGCCGGTGAGACCACCGAACACCTGCGCGAAGACACCGTGGTGGTGCCCGATCCGGCCGACCGCGCCACCATCGAAGAAGAGCACGCCCTGGAGCTGCGCACCCGCGACCGCGAGCGCAAGCTGCTCAAGAAGATCGAGCAGTCGATCTCCCGCATCGACGCCGGCGACTACGGCTATTGCGACGAAACCGGCGAACCCATTGGTGTGGGTCGCCTGTTGGCCCGCCCCACCGCGAGCCTGTCGATCGAAGCGCAGCAACGCCGCGAGCTCAAGCAGAAGATGTTTGGCGATTGATGGCCTGTCATGGCCAAGGCAGATCCTCCGGGTGGCTTTTTGTCCAAGGTGGCGCGGTTTGTGCGTCACCCCACGGTGGACTGGACGGAGCTGGAAGCTCCGACCGCTGGCGTTGACGAGGAGCGCGCGGCGCTCAAGGCTGCCCTGCAGCGCAAGCGGCGCAACGATAGAGTCCGCCACCACGAATTGAACGCGCTGCGCGAGTTGATGAACCGCCAGCGCGCCGAAGCCCAGGCCGGTAACGAGTCAAACGGCGCGTCGTCGGTCTCGCCCTCGGTGGGGGCCTCGTCGGACAAGAGTCGCACCATCGAGCAGATCGCCCGCATCGAAGAGCAAATGTCCGCCCATTGGCAGCAGCGCCAGGGTATGGGCGTGGCCGCCGGGGCCACCATCCCGGCCCGGCTGGAGTCGGGTGTGACGGTGCCTGCCCATTTACGGGCCCGCCAGGGCGGCAGCACCACTTTCCCGATGACCATCGACATGGTCACCGAAGACCCGAATTTGAATGCCCCGGACTGGGACGCGGCGTTGTCGCATTCGGCGATTGCCGAGGCCGCCGTGCGTTTTGCCAATGGGCAGGCGGTGGAGGCCCAAAAGGCGCTGCGGGCCCTGATGGCGCAGGAAGGTTTGTCGCACACGGCCCGGGCAGCGGCGGTGGTGTTGCTCGACATTTTTCACGCGGGCGGCGACTTGGAAGGTTTTGAAGAGCTGGCGGCCGAGTACGCCGAGCGCTTTGCGGTGCCGGTGCCCGCCTGGCCGCAGCCTGGTGCGGTGCTGGCGGGGGAAGCCACGCCAGCCCCAGTTCGCTCGGGCAGCGATGCGCCTACCGGGGGCGTGCAGCCCTGGACTTGCCCCATGCTGTTGGACGCCGGCGCGGTGGAGGCCCTGCAGGGTTTGACGGCCCGTTCCACCGGCACCAAATGGCTCGATTGGACCCACCTGGTGTCCGCCGATGAACCTGCCGCCCGCGCGCTGTTGGCGTGGGTGGAGGTCTGGCTGGATCGGCCGGTGGAGTTTCACATGCGTGGCGCGGCTGTGTTGCGCCGTCGCCTGAAAGCCAGCACGCCGTCGGGCCGCGATGAGAACGACCGGGTGTGGTGGTTGTTGCGCCTGGCGCTGCTGCGCCTGATGCGCCGCCGTGACGAGTTTGATCTGGCTGCGCTGGACTACTGCGTCACCTACGGCGTGTTGCCGCCGGAGTGGTCGGAGCCGGTTTGCCGCTTCCAGGTGGCCGAATCGGTGCCGGTGGTTTTGCCCGAGTGGGATGCCGGCAGTGCCGGGCCTGCCGGCGAGCCGATCCAGCCCTTGAGCACCCAATTGGCCGGGCTGGACGTGCACGAGTGGCCGGCGATGGCCACCACCATCCCCGGCGAGACGCAGTTTCCCGCGTTGCCGTCCACCCAGTCGTTATGGCCAGTCACCCAGTCCGGTGGGGTGGCTTTGCACGGCGTGCTGGCGGGCGACGTGACCCCGTCCCTGGCGGCGTTGGACGCTGGGCTGGTCAGCCATTCGATCGACCAGCCGTTCCGCATCGACTGTCGCGCCTTGCTGCGGGTGGACTTTGCCGCCGCTGGCAGCCTGCTGCAGTGGTTCATGGCCACTGGGGGGCGGGGCCTCAAGGTGGAGTTGTTCGGCGTCAGCCCGTTGATCGGCGCGTTTTTCCATGTCGTGGGTATTGACGAGGCCGTGACCGTGCGCCTGCGACAATACTGAGCATGGAACACAAGGATTCTTCGCTTTTTTACGGCACCACCATCGTCTGTGTGCGCCGCGCAACGCCCGAGGGCGTTCAGGTGGCCATCGGCGGTGACGGCCAGGTGACACTGGGCAACATCGTCGTCAAGGGCACGGCGCGCAAGGTGCGCAAGCTGCACCACGGTCAGGTGCTGGCGGGTTTTGCTGGTGCGACGGCCGATGCTTTCACCCTGTTCGAGCGTTTCGAGGCCAAGCTGGAGAAACACCAGGGCCACCTCACGCGCGCTGCCATTGAGCTGACCAAGGACTGGCGCACCGACCGCGTGCTGCGCCGCCTGGAGGCCATGCTGGCCGTGGCCGACAAGACGGCCAGCCTGATCATCACCGGCAACGGCGACGTGCTGGAGCCCGAACACGGCCT
>CAZGDZ010000291.1:0-3365 GCA_964524855.1 uncultured Macromonas sp. | reverse complement strand
GTCGGCCGGCTCGCCGTACAAATGCACGGGGATTATGCCCTTGGTCTTCGGGGTGATGCAGGCCGCCACCCGCTGCGGGTCGATGTTGAACCCTTCAGCGGTCGGCTCCACCGGCACCGGCGTCGCGCCGCACTGGCTGACGGCCAGCCAGGTGGCGATGAACGTGTGGCTCGGCACGATGACCTCGTCTCCAGGGCCCACATCGAGCGCCAGCAGGGCCAGCTTCAGCGCATCGAGCCCGTTGGCGACGCCCACGATATGGCGTGCACCACAGAAGTCCGCAAACGCGTTCTCGAAGGCCTCCACCTCGGTGCCCCCGATGTAGGTGCCGCTTTGCAGCACCCGCTGGACGGCCTCGTCAATCTCGGGCTGCAGCTCAAGGTAGGTGGACTTCAAGTCAAGAAAGGGCACTTTCACGATTGACTCCCAATAGCCTGCAGAAACTCGCTGTAGTTTCGGTAGTAGTCGGACTCGTCATAGGTGTTCGATGCGAGCACCACGCACACCGAGCCCGACGAAAAATTGTTGAGCTCGCGCCAGATGAGCGGGCACACGTAGAGACCGTAGTACGAGCGGTTGAGGTGGAACTGCTTCTTGTTGCGACCGTCGTCCAACAGCACATCGAAGCTCCCCGACATCGCGATGATGAGCTGATGCAGCGCCTTGTGCGCATGACCGCCCCGTTCCGCGCCGCCCGGCACATCGTAGAGGTAGTACATGCGCTGGAAATCGAAGGGCACGTGGCGCCCGCCCTCGATGAAGGTGAGGTTGCCGCGGGGGTCCGAGATCTTGGGCAGTTCAACGATGCGGCACTGGTCCACGCTGAACTGAGGCTGCGTTCCGCTCATAAAGACTCTCTGTTCATCACGCGGGCCGGGTTGCCGACCACGCAGGTGTTGGGGGGCACATCCCGCGTGGCCACGGCGCCGGCGGCCACCACGGCGTTCTCGCCGATCCGGATGCCAGGCAACAGCACCGCGCCAGCGCCAATGGAGGCGCCTCTCTCGATCACGGTCGTAAGTTGCGTGAAACCGGTGTTGCGGCTACGGGGGTGCTTGTCGTTGGTGAAGGTCGCGTTGGGGCCGATGAAAACGTCGTCACCCACGCGCAGGCCGTCCCACAACTGCACGCCGCTCTTTATAGTGACGCGATCACCGATGACCACATCGTTCTCGATGAAGCAGTGCGAGCAGACGTTGCAGTCTTGGCCGATCCGCGCGCCGGCCAGAACGACCACGAACTGCCAGATGCGCGTGCCGGGGCCTATGGTCTCGCTAGCCACGTCGGCGCTTGGGTGAATTAAAACTTTCAATAGAAGGACTCGTTTTTCTAGAAGGCGGGATATAAGGCGTCATTCAGATGTAAAGCAGATAACGTTCCATCAGCCGACTGATACCTACGCAGATTTCGAAAATTAGATTAGGCAGATTTAAATCTGGACTACTACACCTATATCCAACCGGGATCAGCGAATGAAAAGGCTGTAGGCAACACGAAGAACCACATACTTAAGAAATTCGGCATGCTACCGCCACGCCGTTTCACGATCGGCAAGCGCGGTGGGGCTTGAATTTTGCCACACCACCGTGTGACAAAAGGTATATCAACCGGCTTGGCGCAGGCTGGTCGGCGTCACCGCCACACGCACGGGTTTGCACATCAGCTCAATCAGCACCATGGCCCGGCGCTCGCCTTCGGCCATGAGGTAGATGCCTTCGATGTCGGCAAATGGAGCTTCGGTCAACCGCACCCGCTGCCCCGCGGCGAACAACCGCTGGGGTTCGCCGTGCTTGGCGGCTTCCTTGGCTTGGAGTTGATGCACCAGCCGTTCATCAACCTTGGCGGGCTGCACACCAAAACTGACCAGGCGGCTGACGCCCCGGGTGGAGCGGATGGGTGCCCAGCTTTGGGCAGAATCGTCTTGGCCCAGCTTGATGAAGAGGTAGCGGGGAAACAGCGGTTCGTCCACCACCACCAGCTTGCCCTGGCGCAACTTTTCAGACAACAGGGTGGGCAGGTAGCACTCGTAGCCTTGCCTTTGAAGGTTTTCAAGGGCGCACTGTTCCTGCCTGGGTTTGGTATGGACGAGATACCACTGCATGACACCTCCGCTGTTTTATTTGAACCACGCGGCGATGTTACACCGGGCGGGGTCAAACAAAGGTTTCTGCTGCGCGCAAGGTGACAGCTTGGGCATCTTTGGCCGCCAGCAAAGGCGGCCCCTGCAACGGCCACTGTATGCCCACCTGCGGGTCGCTCCACAACAAACTCCGCTCGTGTTCGGGGTACCAGTAGTCCGTGGTCTTGTAGAGAAACTCTGCCGTTTCGCTTAAGGTCAGAAAGCCGTGCGCAAACCCCGGCGGCACCCACATCTGCTTGTTGTTCTCGGCACTCAGCACCTCGCCCACCCACTGGCCGAAGGTGGGACTGCTTTGGCGCAGGTCCACCGCCACATCGAACACCTCGCCCTGCACCACCCGCACCAGCTTGCCCTGCGGGTGCTGAATTTGGTAGTGCAACCCGCGCAGCACGCCCTGGGCGGATTTGCTGTGGTTGTCTTGCACGAATTGCACGCCCTGCAGGCCGGTGGCTTGCTCAAAGTCGCGCTGGTTGAAGCTTTCGAAGAAGAAGCCGCGGGCGTCGCCGAACACTTTGGGTTCGAGCACCAGCACTTCGGGGATGGCGGTGGGGGTGACGGTGTAGGGCATGGCGACCTTTACTTGAGCAAACCCAGCAGATACTGCCCATAGCCATTCTTGGCCAAGGGCTGCGCGAGCCGCTGCAGTTGCTCGGCACCGATCCAGCCGTTGCGCCAGGCGATTTCTTCCGGGCAGGCAATCTTCAAGCCCTGACGCCGCTCCAGCGTGGCAATGAACTGCCCCGCCTCCAACAGGCTGTCGTGCGTCCCCGTGTCCAGCCAGGCGTAGCCTCGGCCCATGGTTTGCACGTTCAGTTGGCCCTGCTGCAGGTAGGCCTGGTTGACGCTGGTGATCTCCAGTTCCCCCCGCGCGCTGGGCTTCACGGCCTTGGCAATGTCCACCACCTGCGGGTCGTAAAAGTACAAACCGGTGACGGCGTAGTTGCTTTTGGGCTGTTTGGGCTTTTCTTCGATGCTGATGGCCTGGCCCTGGGCGCTGAACTCCACTACGCCGTAGCGTTCGGGATCTTGCACGTGGTAGGCAAACACGGTGGCGCCGGTGGTTTGCGCGTCGGCCGCCTTGAGCAGGGGCTGAAAGTCGTGGCCGTAGTAGATGTTGTCGCCCAGCACCAGGGCACTGGGGGCGCTGCCGATGAAGGGTTCACCGATGATGAAGGCCTGGGCCAGCCCGTCGGGGCTGGGTTGCACGGCGTACTGCAGGTTCATG
>CAZGDZ010000290.1:276-3386 GCA_964524855.1 uncultured Macromonas sp. | reverse complement strand
AGGCCGTGCTCCAGCAGCTTCTTGCGCAGGGTGTTTCGGTTCAAACCCAGCCATTGCGCGGCGCGCGACTGGTTTTGCTGGGCACGCGCCATCACCACCTCCAGCAGCGGTTTTTCCACCGCACGGGTGAGCATGTCGTGCATGTTGGCGGGATCGGTGCCATCGAGGTCGCTGAAATACGCCTCGATGTTGGCTTTGACGCAATCGGTCAGGGTGATGTTGCTCATGCGGCCAGGGTCCAGGGTTCGTGGGCGGCGGCCTCGTCAAAATAGGCGCGCACGCATTGCAATTGGGTGTCGCAGCTTTCGCTGCGGTTGATGGCTTCGCGGAACAAGGCGGCGCGCGCCGGGTCGCCCGGCAGCGCGCGGGCGTACCAGCCCAGGTGCTTGCGCGCGGTGCGCACGCCGGTGTACTCGCCGTACAAGGTGTAGTGGTCGTCCAGGTGCTCCAGCATCCACTCGCGCAGCTCGGCGGTGGTGGGCGGTGGCAGGTGTTGGCCGGTGGCCAGGAAGTGCGCCACCTCGCGGAACAACCAGGGTCGGCCCTGCGCCGCGCGGCCAATCATGATGGCGTCGCAGCTGGTGGCGGCCAGCACATCGCGCGCCTTTTCGGGGCTGTCGATGTCACCATTCGCCACCACGGGGATGCGCACGCTGGCCTTGATGGCGGCCACCGTTTCGTGCTCAGCCACACCTTTGTAGCCTTGTTCCCGGGTGCGGCCATGGACGGTGAGCATCTGCACGCCCGCACTATCGGCGGCACGCGCCAGCACCGGGGCGTTCTTGGCTCTCTGGCACCAACCGGTGCGCATTTTCAGCGTCACCGGCACACCGTGGGGTTCGCAGGCGGCCACCACCGCTTGCACGATCTCCAGCGCCAGCACCTCGTCCTGCATCAGGGCCGAGCCGGCCCATTTGTTGCAGACCTTTTTGGCCGGACAGCCCATGTTGATGTCGATGATCTGCGCACCGCGGTCGATGTTGTACCGAGCAGCCTCGGCCATCATCTCAGCGTCGGTGCCCGCAATCTGCACCGCGATCGGTCCGGGCTCGCCTTCGTGGTTGGCGCGCCGCGAGGTTTTCAGGCTGTCGCGCAGGTCGGGCCGCGAGGTCACCATTTCGCTCACCGCATAGCCTGCCCCCAGCCGCTTGCAAAGGCGGCGGAACGGCCGGTCGGTGACCCCCGCCATGGGGGCCACAAACAGGCGGTTGGGAAGCTGGTAGGGGCCGAGGTGCATCGCAGAAAACAAAAGCATCCGCCTGCGATTCCCGCTGAAAACGCCGGAAACCGAACCATCGGATGCTGAAAAAGTGTGCACGATTGTAACCGCCGCCCCTTCCCTCTGGCTGACTGCCTATACTGCCGGGCCATGGAAGCGTGGTTGTGGTCGATGCTGGAAACCCTGAGCCTGCCCGAGTTTGGGCTGAGCACGGTGTTTGTTGTCGCCTTCATTTCGGCCACATTGCTGCCCATGGGCTCAGAGCCGGCGGTGTTCGGTCTGATCAAACTGAACCCGGAGCTGTTCTGGCCCGCCATATTGGTCGCCACCGCTGGCAACACCCTGGGTGGCGCCGTCAGTTGGGCCATGGGTTACGGCGCCCACCGGGCCATCGACCGCGCGCGTGGTTCGTCCACCCACCTGAGGGCGCTGGACTGGCTGGAGCGTTTTGGCCCCAAAGCCTGTGTGCTGAGCTGGCTGCCTGTGGTGGGCGACCCTTTGTGTGCGGTGGCGGGCTGGCTGAAGTTTCCGCTGCTGCCCTGCCTGGCCTGGATGGCGCTGGGCAAATTCCTGCGCTACCTCACCATGACCGTGGTACTGCTCTGGCTGCTGCCCGGCGAGTGGCACTCACCGCTCGGCGGATGAGCTGGCCAACGGCGACAAGTCAAAACGCAGCACCATGGCGGCACGCAAGCCCTGCCAGGCGCCCACCGATTCGGCAGCACCGGCCTTGGCCAGGGTTTCAGCCTGAAACGCCAAGTCCGCCAGATCGGCATGCCCCAGGGTCAACAACACGCTTTTGAGCGAATGCACCACCCGGCGCAAAGTGTCAATGTCGGCCACCGCGCAGGCTTGGTCCGCTTGCGCCACATCGTGCCCAAACTGGTCGAGACAAGTCTGCCTAAACGCCAAGAACAAGCCCCGATCTCCCTCGAAATAGGTGGCAATGGCCTCGGTTTCCTGCGGGGTGAGCGCGGGTTCGGTCAAACGGCCTCCGCCGCAGGTTTGTCCGACAGCAGGTGCCCAATGGCCGCGTCAATCAAGCCCGGCAACTCCTGCACCAGCCGGGGCTTGTGCACCACCTGCACGTCTTCCAGCGCAAAGGCGTAGGGCGCACGCTGCTCCTGGTCCAAGGAGGTCAGCACAATCAGCTTGCACTGACCAAACAAAGCGTGCCGGCGCAAGCCGGTGATCATGGTCGCGCCATCGATGCCGGGCAACAGAATGTCCACGATGATGAGGTCGGGTTGCAGGTGCCCAAACGACACCAGGCCGGTGATGCCATCGTTGGCAATGTGCAGATCCACTTCGGGAAAGCGCTGCTTGACCAGCATGGAAACCAGATTCTGGAAATGCGAGGAATCCTCGATCAACAAAATGCGAGGCACGTGCACCGCCGCACGGCGACGCCCCGTCCGCGCCTCGGTCATGTGGCCGTGCAACGCTGCCACTCCTGTCACGCCGGCGCGGCTGCCCTGAATCCAGCGCTCCAGCGACTCGCGGGTAATGCGGCGATGTCCCCCCGGGGTTTTCCAGGCCTGCAAATCGCCGCGATCCACCATCAACTGCACGGAACGCACGGCCATGCCCAAAATTTTGGCCACCTCCAACGTGGTGTAGTAGTTGGCGGACGACATATCGGCGGCGGAAGGTGCGTTGTTCATGACCGTAATTTTGCAACAAATACCACATTGACCACAACATCTGTTTCTAACAGATGTGCAGTCTCGATTATCAAACGATTTGGCCGCAAAAAACGCAAGCGTGATCAGTCCGCCGCAGAAGACGCAAATTTCAGGGGCAGCTCACGCACTTTGCCCAACCGTCGTGACCCAACGCCTGCAGCGTTTGCAGGTTACGCTCCACGATGGTTTCGGCACTGTCCCCCGAC
>CAZGDZ010000290.1:0-266 GCA_964524855.1 uncultured Macromonas sp. | reverse complement strand
GCGCAGCAGGTGCAAGGTCGGGTACGGCGCCCAATTGGTGGCGTTGGTCACGTCGTCGGGCTCGGCGCCCTCGAACTGGAACGCGGGGTGGAACGGCGCGACCTGAATCTCGCCTTCCAGCCCATGTTCGTCCACCACCTCATCGACCACGTCCAGAAAGTCGTTGAACACCAAAAAGTCGGGGAACAGCGTCGGGTGGATCAGCAAGGTGGTGTCGATCTGCTCGGCCGGGGTGCTTTTCAGCAGCGCCAGCTCGCGGTCCAGGT
>CAZGDZ010000289.1:0-3428 GCA_964524855.1 uncultured Macromonas sp. | reverse complement strand
CGGGGCGTTGTGGATGATCAACTCAGCGCCGGCCAGGTAGTCCAGCAGGTCGTCAGCCACTTCCGCGAACTTGGGCTTGTCGGCCAGGAATTCGAGCGATATCCCGTGCACCCGCAACGCGTCTTCGTGGATGTCGCGTTCGGGGTTGAGGTAAAAATGCCGGTTGTTGCCGGTCAACTTGCGGTTGACCATTTCTACACAACCGATTTCGATGATCCGATCCCCATCGATCGCCGACAGGCCCGTGGTTTCAGTGTCCAGAACGATCTGGCGCATGGCTCAGTGGTGCTCGCGGGCGTGGTTGATGGTGTAGCGCGGAATTTCGATGGTGACATCGTTCTGCGCCAACCGGACCTGGCAGCTCAGGCGCGATTGCGGCTCCAACCCCCAAGCCTTGTCCAGCAAGTCTTCTTCGTCTTCGGTGGCCTCGTTCAGCGTTTCAAACCCTTGGCGCACAACAACGTGGCAGGTGGTGCAAGCGCAACTCATGTCGCAAGCGTGCTCGATTTCGATGTCGTTGTCGAGCAAGGCTTCGCACAGCGTGGTGCCGCTGAGCGCCTGGATGCGGGTGCCTTGCGGGCAATACTCAGGATGGGGCAGGACGGTGATGGTCGGCATGTCAAAGATTCTCTACGTTTTGCCCGGCCAATGCCTGGGCAATGCTGCGGTTCATGCGTTGCGCGGCGAAACTTTCAGCGCCTTTGGCCAGCGCTTCGGTGGCGGCCTCGATCGCGGCGGCATCCTGGCCTTCGCGAGTCTGGTGTACGGCGGCCATCAAGTCCTGAAGCGCGGCGCGCTCCGCCTCGCTGAGCAGATCGCCATCGGCCGCCAAGGCGGTCTGGGTGGCGTCTGTCATGCGCTCGGCCTCCACCCTGGCTTCCACCAGCGCCCGCGCCTGCATGTCTTGCTGCGCGGTGGCAAAGCTGTCTTGCAGCATTTGTGCAATCTGATCGTCGCTGAGGCCATACGACGGCTTCACGTCGATGCGAGCCTCAACGCCCGTGCTTTGCTCGCGCGCGCTCACGGTGAGCAGGCCATCGGCGTCCACGGTGAAAGTGACGCGAATACGTGCAGCACCCGCCGCCATCGGCGGAATGCCGCGCAATTCGAAACGGGCCAAGCTGCGGTTGTCGGCCACCAAGTCGCGCTCACCCTGCACCACGTGCAAAGCCAGCGCGGTTTGTCCGTCTTTAAAGGTGGTGAAATCTTGCGCCAGCGCCGTGGGGATGGTGGTGTTGCGTGGCACAATGCGCTCCACCAACCCGCCCATGGTTTCCAGCCCCAATGACAGGGGAATGACGTCGAGCAGCAGCAATTCGCCGTCGGGGTTGTTGCCGGCCAACTGATTGGCCTGGATGGCGGCACCCAAAGCCACCACCTCGTCCGGGTTGAGGTTGGTCAGCGGGGTTTGTCCAAAGTAAGCCTGCACCGCCTGACGGACCACCGGCATGCGGGTGGAGCCGCCGACCAGCACCACGCCCTGGATGTCGCCCTTGTCCAACCGCGCATCGCGCAACACCCGGCGCACCGATGCCATGGTGCGGTCGGTCAGGGCCTGGGTGGCGGCCGCAAAATCATCGTGCGTGACAGCCCACTGGCATGGCGCACCCTGCAACACGGCACTGAAAGTCACGCTTTGGCCCGTACCAGCCAAGGGGGTCAAAGCCTCCTTGCAGCGGCGCGCTTCAGCCATCAGGCGTGCACGGTCCTGCGGCACCAAATCGGCCACGTGGGTAGAAAGCCGGGCCCGTGCCAGCACCCAATCGGCCAAGGCCAAGTCGTAGTCATCGCCCCCCAGCGCGGAGTCGCCACCGGTCGCCATGACCTCAAACACGCCGCGCGTCAGGCGCAGTATTGACACATCGAAGGTGCCACCGCCCAGGTCGTAAATGGCATATACGCCTTCTGCGCCTTGGTCCAGCCCGTACGCGATGGCAGCGGCGGTCGGCTCGTTGATGAGGCGCAAGACGTTCAGCCCTGCCATTTGGGCGGCGTCTTTCGTGGCTTGGCGTTGAGCGTCGTCAAAGTAAGCCGGTACGGTGATGACGACGCCGTACAGATCGTCATTGAAGGTGTCTTCGGCCCGAAACCGCAGCGTTGCCAGAATTTCGGCACACACTTCCACCGGTGATTTGTCGCCCGCTACCGTGCGCGCGTTCACCATGCCAGCACCATCGACCACCTGGTAAGGTAGCCGCGCCGCATCAGGCAGGTCCGCCAGCTTGCGTCCCATGAGCCGTTTGACCGAGCTAATGGTGTTGCTCGGATCTTCGGCTTGGACGGCAAGTGCGTCGAACCCAATTTGGCGTCCACTGCCCTGCCCTTCGGGCAGATATCGAACCACGCTGGGCAAAATGACGCGTCCTGAGTCGTCCGGCAAGCACTCCGGCACGCCATGTCGCACCGCAGCCACCAACGAGTGGGTGGTGCCCAGATCAATGCCGACGGCGATTCGACGCTGATGGGGATCGGGCGATTGCCCCGGTTCGGAAATTTGTAATAAGGCCATGGCAAATCAAAGGCGGTCGAGTCGCTGATGCACTTCTTCGGCAAAGCGTTCGACAAACATGAGTGCACGCACGTGCTGCACAGCCTCAGCAGCGTCACCTTGCTGATCGATCGTGTGGGCGAGTTGGCCGTGCAACTGTCGCCGTGCAGCAGTAGATTCGTCCAGCAAATTCTCCAGCGCGACAGCATCAACCGCCTCGTCCAAAGCCTCACGCCATTCCATCTGCTGCATCAAGAAAGCGGGCGGCATGGCGGTGTTGCTTTCGGCATTCACGGCAGCGCCATGCAACTCGCACCAATAACCTGCCCGCTTAAGCGGGTCTTTCAGGCGGTTGTAGGCTTCATTAATGCGTACCGACCACTGCATGGCAACACGTTGCGCAGCACTGCCCTGGGTAGTGAAGCGATCGGGGTGTGCTTGGCGCTGGAGTTGCTTCCAACGCTCATCCAGAACGGCGCGGTCTATGGCAAAGCCAGCCGGCAGGCCAAACAAGGTGAAGTCGTCAGCCTGAAGATTGAGCGCAGCAGCAGAAGCAGACTGAACAGCCTCAGACACGGAATGACTCACCACAACCACAGCGGTCACGCTCGTTCGGGTTGAGGAACTTGAAACCCTCGTTCAAGCCTTCGCGCACAAAGTCAAGCTGGGTGCCGTCAATGTAGGGCATGCTTTTGGGGTCCACCAAGACCTTGATGCCTTGGTCCTCGAAAATCACGTCCTCGGGAGCCACTTCATCGGCATATTCGAGCTTGTAAGCCAAGCCCGAACAACCGGTGGTTTTAACCCCCAGGCGCACACCCACCCCTTTGCCACGGCGGGCCAGGTATTTGGTGACGTGCCGGGCTGCGGCCTCTGTGACGGTGACGGACATTCAACCCACCCGCTTTCTCAGTGTGCGTGTTTTTTCTTGTAGTCTTCC
>CAZGDZ010000288.1:0-3440 GCA_964524855.1 uncultured Macromonas sp. | reverse complement strand
TGGTCAACAAGCTCGGCCAGATTGACTTCAACAAGGACGGCGGAGTTGAGTTTGCCGAGCTGAAGGCAGCGTTTGGCAACGTAGCCAGTGAGGCCACACTCAGCCGCATATTTGATGTGCTGGACCTGGACGGCGACGGACAGATCACGCTGCTGGAGGCTATCAAAGGCAACACCGAGGCCACATCCAAGGCCATCTCTGCGGTCGTGCGCAGCGCAGGTGTAGCTGTTAGTGACGGAGCCACCACAGACCAAGCACTAGGCGCACTAGCTTCAGGAGGTTCTGTCGACCAGAAGGCGCTGGTGTACGAAAAGCTGCTCGGGGTCGGGTTCAGCGACGCAGACATCCGCGCGATGGTCACATCAGCCGTCGGCCCCCAGTCTCAAACCGACTGGGACAAGTTGAAAGAGGCGGCAAGCGGCGAACTACCCAGCAAATCAAACCAGGCACCGCCTACCGCATCTGATTTGGTAGCCATGGCCCAAAGCGCCACCTCGGCCGCCTCCGCTGGCGGCCAGACAGACTGGGCCACAGCTGACGCGGCGCTCCTGGCTAGTGCCAAAGCAAGCGGCGCAACCATGGCCCAGCTTGCAGCGGCCCTGGGCAAAACCGAGGAGCAGATCAAAGCATCTGCAGCCGCCATTGGCGTCACCCCATTTGCCCAAGGCGGCGCGTTCACGAACGGCATCGTCACCCGGCCAACACTGTTAAACGTGGGCCTCATGTGAGAAGAAGACCCAGAGGCCATCATGCCCCTGACCCGCATGCCCGGCGGCGACCTGGGCGTGCAAGTGCGCATGCCAGCCACCCCAGACTGGAGCCAGTACGGCCGCAGCAGCGATGCCGCCCTGGTGGCCGAAATACAAGCCCTGCGTGCCGAGGTGCAAGGCCTGCGCGCCGAGGCCCGCGCCACCGCCATCAACACCGGGCGCACCGAGCAGCTGGTGAAGCGCGTTACCCGCAACGGCGAAGCCATGCAGACCGAGGCCGCCACATGAGCCAGTCCACCATGTACGCCGTGCGCCCCGTGCCATTCGGCCCCAGCACGCTGACCAGCAGCACCGCCACCGAAGCCGTGGCCGCCTACAACCCCGCCACCACCTACGCCCTGGACGCGCAGGCCCGGCTGGACAGCACCGGCCGCATTTACACCAGCATCCAGGCGGGCAACACCGGCAACCCGCCCAACACCAGCCCCCTTTGGTGGGTAGACACCGCCCCGGCCAACCGCCTGGCTATGTTCGACGCCCGCATTTCCACCCAAACCACCGCCGCCAGCCCCCTGGTGGTGGTGCTGACCCCCGGCGCACTGTGCACCAATCTGGCCCTGCTCAACCTGGTGGGCAGCACCGCACAAGCCGAGGTGCTGGTGGGCGGCAGCGTGGTGTACACCAAAACCGTCAGCCTGCAGGGTGCACAAATAGCCGACTGGATGGCCTACTACTTTGCGCCAGATGAGCAAATCACCGTGGCCCTGTTTGACGACCTGCCGCTGTACGCCGCGCCACAAATCCGCATCACCATCACCGGCTCGGGCACCGTGGCCGTGGGCCACTGCGTTTTTGGCTCACGCCAAGACCTGGGCGACCTGCAATACGGCGCCAACGCCGAGCTGGTGGACTACAGCCGCAAAGAGACCGACGAATTTGGCGGCACCACCTTTGTGCAGCGCGACTACGCCGACGAATTCAGCGGCCAGCTGCTGACCGACAACGGCCAGCTCAACAGCGTCAAGCGCACCCTGCGCAGCCTGCGCGCCACGCCCACCCTGTTTGTGGGCACTGCAGATGCCCGCTTTGCCGAACTTTTCATCGCCTTCGGCTGGGTGCGCAGCCACCGCATCGCCGTGAGCTACCCCATGCATTCCTTGCTTGACCTAGAAATTGGAGCCCTGACATGACCGAGCCCGTCACCCTGCCCCCCAGCCCGGCACCCAGCCGGGCAGACCCCGTCAACTTTGCCGCCCGCGCCGACGCCTACCACGCCTGGCTGGTGCCCGCCGTGGCCGAGATGAACGCGCAAAACACCGAGAACAACGCGCTCAACGCCAACGTCAACACCAAAGCCACCCAGGCCGCCGACAGCGCAGCCACCGCCGCAGACAAGGCCGCCCAGGCCGCCGCCAGCGCGGCCAACGTGCTGGGGCAGGCCGCACTTGCGCAGGCTGCAGCCATCAGCGCCACCGGCTCCGTCTCTCTGGCCGGGGCGCATGCCAACGCGGCCAGCGCAGCCACGGCCACGGCCACAGCCCAGGCATCTGGCGCGGCCAGCGCCGCCGCAGCCGCCAACACGGCCCTACTGGCTTTGGGCAACGCCATTGCCAACGGCGTGGGCGCATTCAGCACCGACGCAGACGGCAACCTCATCGGCTCATACAACGAGCCCACAGTCACCAGCATGAGCGTCAACGCCAGCGGCGAGCTGCTGGTTGCCTACCCATAAGCCACAACCAACCTACCCCACACCGGAGACCCACACCATGCCCACCGTCAACCTTGGCCGCGTCAAGCCCATCTTGCGCGGCGCCTACGCCGCTGGCACCACCTACCAGCCGCTGGACTTTGTGACCTACAACGGCCAGCAGTACATCTGCCGGGCCACCAGCACCGGCAACTTGCCCAGCAATACATCGTTTTTCGACCCCGTGGTGGATGTTGCCGCGTGGTCCAGCCTCACCGCTGCCCCCGGCAAAATTCCCCTGGCCGACTCCGCTGGCCGCTTGCACGCCACCTGGTTCAGCGGCGCCATGGGCAGCGCGCTCATCAACCACATTGGCACCGCAGGTGCGGCTGGCTTTGGTGTGGGCATTTGCCCCCAGGTGCCCGCTGGCTTCACGCCGCTGCCCGGCTGCACCGACCCCGCCAGCGCCAACTATGGCAACTATCAGTTTTCCGACGGCTCGGTCATGGTGTGGATTCCGGCCTTCCGGTTCCGGCTGGGCAATTCGGCAGACCCTGGGTTTGCGCTGCACGGGGCCAACACCATCTCCATCACCCCCATCACCGCGCATGCCGACGAAGCAACGGCCAACGCGCAAGGCTTCTACCTGCACCGCGCGTTCGTCAACGGCGGCGCAGTGCAGCCCGGCTTCTTTCGCGACAAATACGATTGCAGCGCCAACGGTAGCGCGGCTAGCAGCATCCAGGGCGTGCAGCCCATGGTGTCTGGCCCTGGGGTCGGACAGGTAGGCTTTGCTGCGGTGGGCGCACCCAACGCATACCACGGCGCGTTCAACGCCGCGCGCACTCGCGGCCCTAAGTTCCATCCTGAAACCGTGTTCCAGGCCGACGCGTTGTGCCGCATCAGCGAAGCCCATGCCCAGGCCGCCACAAGCTACACATGGTGCGCCTGGTTCGACCCCACTGGCCTGCGCAACTACCCAAAGGGCAACGACAACAACGCCCTCAAAAGCGAGGCCGATGTGCTGCAAAACGGCACCG
>CAZGDZ010000287.1:0-3442 GCA_964524855.1 uncultured Macromonas sp. | reverse complement strand
CTGGTTCTGGTTCGATCCGCCGTTCCATCGCAACCAGAGTGTGTTGTTGCACAAGGAGGCCGACGACGTCTGGCGCATCGACTTCCAGCTTGGCTGGGACGCCGATCCGGTGGAGGAAAAGAAACCCGAGAACGTGATTCCGCGCATCCAGGCCATGCTGGGGCCCGATGTGGAGTTTGAGCTGGAATGGGTGTCGGTGTACCAGTTTGCCTGCCGCCGTATCGACCAGTTCCGCCACGGCCGCGTCATCTTCACGGGTGATGCAGCGCACCAGGTGTCGCCCTTTGGCGCGCGCGGTGCGAACACCGGCGTGCAGGACTGCGACAACCTGGGCTGGAAGCTCAAGGCCGTGCTGGACGGTGACGCACCGCTGGCGCTGCTCGACACCTACCACGAAGAGCGCGCCTACGCGGCTGACGACAACATCGGCCACTCCACCCGCGCCACCGACTTCATCACGCCCAAGAGCCGCACCTCGCTGCGCTTGCGCAACGCCGTGCTGGAACTGGCCCGCACCGAGCCCTTCGCCCGCCCGCTGGTCAACAGCGGCCGGTTGTCCACGCCCACGCCATACCTGCGGTCATCGCTCAACACGCCCGACGCAGCGGTGTTCGCCGGCAAGATGCTGCCTGGAACCAACTGTGCCGACGCGCCCATTGAGCGCGATGGACAGCCCACTTGGTTGTTGGAACAGTTGGGGCAAGGCTACGTGCTGCTCAGCTTTGGACCCGCGCACGCCGTGGCGGTGGGCTCGTACACAGCCCAAGTGCTGGAGGTGGGCAAGGACATCATCGACACCAAGGGTTTGCTCCAGCAACGCTACGATGGCCAACCCGGCACGGTGTACCTGATTCGACCCGACCAACACGTGGCGGCGCGTTGGCGCCAGTTCGATGCCCAGCAGGTGGAGTCCGCCATGCGCCGGACCCTGAAGTTGCAATGAGTGGAACAGAGGTAGAACATGGCACTCAACCGTCAACCCAACATTCCCGACCAGGACGTTTTTTACGCCGAACTCATCAACGCCCAGCGCGACCTGAGCGATGAGCAGGCCGACATGATGCTGGCCAAGCTGGTCTTGATTTTGTGCAACCACATTGGCGACCGCGACGTGCTCCAGGAGGCCATTGCCCTGGCGCGCGGCAACACGCAAGCCGCATCCGTTTGATACCCCTCCATGACGCAAATCAACGAAACCCACGATCCAGCCCTGAAAAGCTGGCTTGAGTCGGCCAACCTGGTCGGCACCGACTTCCCGATCCAGAACCTGCCGTTTGCGGTGTTTCGCCGAAAGGGCGGGGCTGAAGCTTGGCGCGGTGGCGTGGCCATAGGCGACCAGATCGTGGATCTGGCCGCCGTCGCCCAAGCTGGCGTGTTCACCGGCGAAGCCGCTCAGGCGGCGCAGGCGGGCGCGCAGGACAAGCTCAACGCGCTGATGGCGCTGGGGCAGGGTGCCTGGTCGGCGTTGCGGCTGGCCCTGTCGCGCGGCCTGCGCGAAGGCAGCGCCCAGCAGGCGGCACTGCAAGCGTGCCTGGTGCCGCAGGCCGAGGCCGAATACGACGTGCCCGCCCGCATTGGCGACTACACTGACTTCTACACCTCGGTCCACCACGCCACCAACATCGGCAAACAGTTCCGACCTGACCAACCGCTGCTGCCCAACTACAAGTGGGTGCCCATCGGCTACCACGGACGGGCTTCCAGCATCGTGGTCTCCGGCACTGACTTTCACCGCCCCAAAGGGCAGATCAAAAAGCCCGAGGCTGACGCGCCCGTGCTGAGCGCCAGCCAGCGCATGGACATCGAGTTGGAATTGGGCGTGTTCATTGGCACCGGCAATGCGCTGGGCGACCCGATCGCCATCACCGAGGCCGAGCAGCACGTGTTCGGCATCTGCCTGCTGAACGACTGGTCGGCGCGCGACATCCAGGGCTGGGAGTACCAGCCGTTGGGGCCCTTCCTGTCCAAAAGCTTTGCCAGCAGCGTGTCGCCCTGGGTGGTGACGCTGGAAGCCCTGGCGCCGTACCGCACCGTGTTTGAGCGCCCGGCCGGCGACCCGCAGCCCTTGCCCTACCTTGATTCGCCGGCCAACCGCAGCGCGGGCGCCATCGACATTCAGTTGGAAGTGGGGCTGCAAACCCAGGCCATGCGGCAGGCCGGCCAGCGTGACACCCGCATCAGCGGCACCAGCTACCGCCACGCTTACTGGACGGTGGCGCAGATGGTGACCCACCACACGGTCAACGGCTGCAACCTGCAACCCGGCGATTTTCTGGGCACTGGTACCTTGTCCGGCCCCACGCTGGACCAGGCCGCAGCCCTGATCGAGTTGACGCAAGGCGGCAAGCAGCCGGTGCAGTTGCCCAACGGCGAAACCCGCACCTTCCTGCTGGATGGCGATGCGGTGGTGCTGCGTGGCTGGTGTGAAAAGCCGGGCGCAGCGCGGATCGGCTTTGGTGAGTGCTGGGGCACTGTGTTGCCCGCCAAACCCTGATACATCCGCTATGCCACACCGGCATATCAGCTAGATGGGTATGCCGGTGTTGGCGCTGTTCGCATGCACTATAGTTCTGGTGACGTTGTTTTCCTAAGTGGTGTTCAACCTCCAAGGGTAAACCCCAATGAACTGAATTTCGTTTCTGGTGATAAAGTTATTTTCAATAACTATAAATCGTAACGTTGCGGATCTGCTTCCCCAACCGCAGCGGTAGCACCAGAGAGTTGAGACAACGGGCGCCTTGCGCCAAAGGAAATTCGAGATGACATTGACCAAACTCCGTGCCCTCGGGCTGATCTGCGCGGCCGTCACGGCGTCCGGCGCCTGGGCACAGCAAGTTACCTTGCGCTTGCACCACTTCCTGCCCCCGCAGGCCAACGTGCCGAACCTGGCCATCGCGCCCTGGGCCAAAAAGGTCGAGGCCGAATCGGGTGGACGCATCAAGGTCCAGATTTTCCCGGCCATGCAAATGGGTGGCGCGCCGCCGCAACTGTTCGACCAGGCGCGTGATGGCATCGCCGACATCACCTGGACGGTACTGGGTTACACCCCAGGCCGTTTCGTGAAAACCGAAGTGTTCGAGATTCCCTTCATCGCGCCCTCTGGTGCCAAGGCTGCCGAAATCACTTCCAAAGCCGCCTGGGAGTTTGTGCAGCAACACGCCGCTGACGAATTCAAAGACGTCAAGCTGATCGCGGTGCACACCCACGGCCCCGGATTGTTCCACACCAAGCAAGCGGTGACTGGCCTGGAAACGCTGCGCGGTATGAAAATCCGGGGCGGTACCCGCATCGTCAACAACATGCTGACCAAGTTGGGCGCCACACCCGTCGGTATGCCCGTACCGGCCGTGACCGAAGCCTTGTCCAAGGGCGTGATCGATGGCACCACCATTCCGTGGGAAGTGGGCCCGTCGCTGAAAGTGACCGAGTTGGTGAAAAACCA
>CAZGDZ010000286.1:1165-3446 GCA_964524855.1 uncultured Macromonas sp. | reverse complement strand
TCGCGAATCCGCACGGCGGCCTGGGCCTGCCGGAGCGAGGCGCGCGCGCCGTCACACAAAACCTCCAACGAGGGTTGATCAGGGGGGTTGTCCCAAGCTGCGCTGGATAAGCTTGTGCATAAGTCTTGAGAAGTCCGGTATGGCCGGCGCAAGTCTTTGATTTGTATGAAAGTGCACTGGATTGCCTGATTTTTCAGCACTTGGGCCTGTGATTTGATACAGTCCTATCCATGGCCGACGCCCAACCGCTCACCCCCCGCCAGCGCGACATCCTCACGCTCATTGAACGCGAGGTGCGCGAGCATGGCGCACCACCAACGCGAGCCGAAATTGCGGCGGCTTTCGGGTTCCGTTCTGCCAATGCGGCCGAAGAACACTTGCGGGCTTTGGCGCGCAAAGGCGCGATCGAACTGGTGGGCGGCACATCGCGTGGCATCCGGCTCAAGGCACCGCTGGCACCCCAGCAGCTGGATTTGCCCGGCGAGGCATTTGCTCAGCTCCGCCTGCCGCTGATCGGACGCGTTGCGGCCGGTTCGCCTTTGCAGGCGCTGGCCCATGTGGAGGCGCATTACCCGGTGGACGCACGCTTGTTCGCAAGCCGCCCAGACTACCTGTTGCGGGTGCGTGGCCAGTCCATGCGAGATGCCGGCATCTTGGATGGCGACCTGCTGGCGGTGCAGTCCACCCGCGAGGCCCGCGATGGGCAGACGGTGGTGGCCCGGCTGGGCGATGAGGTGACGGTCAAGCGCCTGCGCCGCCACGCCAGCGGAGTCACGTTGCAAGCTGCCAACCCTGACTATGCCGATATTCACCTGGGCGCCGACGCGCCGCTGGAGATTGAGGGTGTGGTTGTGGGGTTGGTGCGCCCTGGTGGTTGGGGCTGAGGTATCGCTTTCAGCGGAAATCTCGGCTGGCAGTTTGCAAGTCGCCCAGCAGGTGCGACAGGTCGTACACATGCCCGGCCACCAGGTGGGTGACTTCGCCTTCGCGTTGCCAGCGACCATGCACCCCCAGCAAGCGGGCACCCAGCAGCGCGGTGCCAAAACGCTCTTGCAATTGGGGCCAGACCACCACTTGCACGCAGCCACTTTCGTCCTCCAGCGTCAGAAACATCACACCACTGGCGCTGCCGGGGCGCTGGCGGGTGATGACCAGCCCGGCCGCCCGCACCAGCCGGCCATCCGGTTGCTGGCGCAATTGGTCGCTGGGCCAGATGCGGTGCCGAGCCAGCCGGGCACGCAAGAAATGCAGCGGGTGTTGGCGCAGGGTCAGGCCGGTGCTGGCGTAGTCTTGCACCACCTCTTCGCAGTCGTCGGCCGGTGGGGGCGTCCAGCCGGTTTCCGGCGCGGCGCTGCGCCACAGTTCTGACGGGGTTTGGACCCCATCGCTGACCCAGAGTTGCTGGCGGCGGTGGCCCGCCAGGCTGCGCAAAGCATCGGCGGCGGCCAGGGCGTGCAGGTCGCCCCGGCTCAGGCGGCCCGCTTGAGCCAGGCGATCCACCGTCCAGTCGGCGCGGCTGGGGCGGGTCTTCAGCCAGCGCTGGCCTGCTGAGCGTGACAGCCCCGCCACCAGCCGCAGGCCCAGGCGCACGGCGCCGTCGGCTTGCAAGCTGCTGTCCCAATCGCTGTGCAGTGCATCCACCGGCAGCACGGTCACGCCATGGCGCTGGGCGTCTTGCACCAGTTGTGATGGGGCGTAAAACCCCATGGGCTGAGAGTTCAGCAGCGCCACCAGAAAACACGCCGGTTCGTGGCATTTGAGCCAGGCGCTGGCGTACACCAGCAGGGCAAAGCTGGCCGCGTGGCTTTCGGGGAAACCGTACTCGCCAAACCCTTCGATCTGTCGGCAGATCGCCTCGGCGAACTCCAAGCCATAGCCGCGTTCGGTCATGCCTTGCACCAGTCGATCGCGGAAGGTATCGATCCCGCCTCGGCGACGCCAGGCGCCCATGGCGCGCCGCAGCGCGTCGGCCTCGCCCGGGCTGAAACCAGCAGCGATGATCGCGATCTGCATCACCTGTTCCTGAAAAATCGGCACGCCCAACGTGCGTTCCAGCGCCGGGCCCAAGGCGGGGCTGGGCAGTTGCAGCGGTTCATCCCGGCGGGCCCGCTCCCGGGCTTGCAGGTAGGGGTGGACCATGCCGCCCTGGATGGGGCCCGGCCGCACGATGGCCACTTCCACCACCAGGTCGTAAAAACAGCGGGGCTGCAGGCGCGGCAACATGCTCATCTGGGCCCGGCTTTCAATCTGGAACACGCCCACCGTGTCGGCGCGGCAGATC
>CAZGDZ010000286.1:0-1155 GCA_964524855.1 uncultured Macromonas sp. | reverse complement strand
AGGTGGCCGGGTCTTCTGCGGGAATGTCGGCCAGGCCAAAGGGCCTCCCCCGACGCTGGCTGACAGCCTCCAAGCCCCTGCGCAAAGCGCTCAGCATCCCCAGGGCCAGCACGTCCACCTTGAGCAGGCCGAGTGCGTCGATGTCGTCCTTGTCCCATTCGATGGTGGTGCGCCCCGCCATGGCGGCCGGCACCACCGGTACGGTGTGGGTGAGGGTGTCGCCGGTGAGCACAAAACCGCCGCTGTGCTGTGACAGGTGGCGCGGAAAGCCGATGAGTTCGCGCGTCAGACGGGTCAGCCAGCGGGTGAGGGTGGCGTCGGGGTCCAGCCCCACTTCGCGGAGTCGTTCGGCCGACAGGGGGGTGTCGTCCCACCAGCGGTGCATCTGCGATAGCGCATCGAGTGTGTCAGCGGCGAAGCCCAAGGCCTTGCCCACGTCGCGCAGAGCGCTGCGGGGCTGGTAGGTGATGACCGCCGCCGCCAGTGCGGCCCGGTCGCGCCCGTATTTGGCGTACAGGTACTGGATCACTTCTTCACGGCGGTCGTGCTCGAAGTCCACATCAATGTCCGGCGGTTCGCGCCGTTCGCGACTGATGAAGCGCTCGAACAGGAGTTGGCTCCGCGATGGATCGACCTCGGTGATGCCCAGGCTGTAGCAGACCACCGAGTTGGCTGCTGAGCCCCTACCCTGACACAGAATGTGCTGAGAACGGGCGAAACGGACGATGTCGTGCACCGTGAGGAAGTACTTTTCAAAGCCGAGTTCGGCGATCAGCGCCAGTTCCTGGGTGGCTTGCGCCTGCACGCTGTCGGGCACGCTCTCGGGGTAGCGGCGGCGCAGGCCGGCGCTCACCTCGGCTTGCAGGTAGCTGCTGGGGCTTTGTCCGGGCGGCACCACTTCTTCGGGGTATTCGTAGCGCAGCTCGTCCAGGCTGAAGTGGCAGCGCTGCGCAATCTCCAGGGTTTGGGCCAACAGCGCCGCAGGGTAGAGCTGTCCTAGCTGACGTCGGCTGCGCAAGTGGCGCTGGGCGTGGGGCTCCAGGGCGGTACCGCACTGGGCCAGCTGACGGTGCAGCCGGGTGGCGGTCAGCACGTCTTGCAAAGGTTTGCGGCGGGCATGGTGCATCAGTGCGCCGCCGGTGGCCACCAGGGGGA
>CAZGDZ010000285.1:0-3448 GCA_964524855.1 uncultured Macromonas sp. | reverse complement strand
AGCGGGGTTGACGTTTGCTTCGGCACTCAAAGCCTTTTTGCGGCAAGACCCGGACATCATCATGGTGGGTGAAATCCGCGACCTGGAAACGGCCGACATTGCGATCAAAGCGGCCCAGACCGGGCACATGGTGCTGTCTACTTTGCACACCAACGATGCGCCCTCTACCCTGACGCGGATGTTGAACATGGGCATAGCCCCCTTCAACATTGCGTCCAGCGTGAACCTGATCACCGCACAACGCTTGGCACGCAGACTTTGCAAACAGTGCAAAGTGCCAATGGACGACGTGCCCGACGTGGCCCTGCTGGATGCTGGCTTCAAACCGGAAGAGCTGGACGGCAGCTGGAAGCCCTACAAACCGGTGGGTTGCAGCGCCTGCAACAACGGCTACAAGGGCCGCGTGGGCATTTACCAGGTGATGCCGATCACCGAGGCGATGCAGCAAATCATCCTGCGTGGCGGCAGTGCGTTGGAAATTGCCAACCAGGCCCGTGCCGAAGGTGTGCGCAGTTTGCGCGAATCGGGGCTGCATAAGGTTAAACTGGGCGTTACGTCACTGGAGGAAGTGCTGGGCTGCACCAATGAATGACGGGTGCGCGCCTCCGACACACACACAGACACCGCGGGGGAAACATGGCCACGGCTAGCAAAAGCGTCAAGGACTACGTGTTCGAGTGGGAGGGCAAGGACCGCAACGGCAAGACCGTGCGCGGCGAATTGCGCGCCGTGGGTGAAAACCAGGTTCAGGCCAGCCTGCGCCGCCAGGGCATCCTGGTGCAGAAGGTCAAGAAGCGCAAGATGGCGTCGGCCAAGCGCATCAAGCCCAAGGACATCGCCATCTTCACCCGCCAGCTGGCGACCATGATGAAGGCCGGCGTGCCGCTGCTGCAGGCCTTTGACATCGTGGGCAGGGGCAACCCCAACCCCAGCGTCACCAAGCTGCTCAACGACATCCGCACCGACGTGGAAACGGGCACCTCGCTGAGCGCCGCCTTCCGCAAGCACCCGCTGTACTTCAACGCGCTGTACTGCAACCTGGTGGAGGCTGGTGAAGCCGCTGGTATTCTGGAAGATCTGCTGGACCGCCTGGCCACCTACATGGAAAAGACCGAGGCGATCAAGAGCAAGGTCAAGTCCGCGCTGATGTACCCGACGGCGGTGATCGTGGTGGCCTTCGTGGTGGTGGCGGTGATCATGATCTTCGTGATTCCGGCGTTCAAGGAAGTGTTTTCGTCCTTCGGCGCCGACCTGCCCGCGCCCACGCTGGCGGTGATTGCGATGAGCGAGTTTTTTGTCGCCTACTGGTGGCTGATTTTTGGCGGCCTGGGTGGCGGCATTTACTTCTTCCTGCAAGCCTGGAAGCGCAACGAGAAGGTGCAGCGCTTCATGGACCGGCTGCTGCTGAAGGTACCGGTGTTTGGCGCACTGGTGGAAAAGTCCACCGTGGCGCGCTGGACGCGCACCATGGCCACCATGTTCGCCGCCGGCGTGCCGCTGGTGGAGGCGCTGGACTCGGTGGGCGGGGCCTCGGGCAACTCGCTCTACGCCGACGCGACGGTGAAAATCCAGCAGGAGGTGTCCACCGGCACCAGCCTGACCATGGCCATGACCAACGCCAACATCTTCCCGTCGATGGTGATCCAGATGTGCGCCATCGGCGAGGAATCCGGCTCCATCGACCACATGCTGGGCAAGGCGGCTGATTTTTACGAAGCCGAGGTGGACGACATGGTGGCCGGCTTGTCCAGCCTGATGGAACCCATCATCATCGTGATCCTGGGTACGGTCATTGGCGGCATCGTCGTGTCGATGTACCTACCGATCTTCAAATTGGGGCAGGTGGTTTGAACTTGGAGAAAAATGGATCTTCGGTCCGCCTAGCCACCTGGAACGTCAACTCCCTCGGCGTGCGCCTGCCCCAGGTACTGGATTGGCTGGCCACACAAGCCGCTGCAGAGCAAGCGATGGACGTGCTCGCACTCCAAGAGCTGAAACTGATCGACGACAAGTTCCCTGAGGAAGCTTTCACCCAAGCGGGTTACCACGCCGCCTGGTTTGGCCAGAAAACCTACAACGGTGTCGCGCTGATCAGCCGCCACCCAATGCGCGATGTGGTGCGCAACATCCCAGGCTTTGCGGACGAGCAATCGCGCGTGCTGGCAGCCACGGTGGATGCGCCTGGCGGCCCCATCCGCGTGGTGGGGGCCTATTTCCCCAACGGTCAAGCACCGGGCAGCGACAAGTTTGCCTACAAAATGGCTTGGCTGGAGGCGCTTCGGCAGTGGCTGAAAGCCGAACTCGCCCAGCACCCGCAACTGGTGCTGATGGGCGACTACAACATCACCTTCGATGACGCCGACGTGTGGGACCCGGAAGGCCTGCGCGAGACCATCCATTGCACCACCGAAGAACGAACGCACCTGCAGGCGTTGGTGTCCTTGGGCCTGCACGATGCGCACCGCCTGTTCCCGCAACCGCCCAAGAGCTTCAGTTGGTGGGACTACCGGATGTTGGGCTTCCAGAAAAACCGGGGGTTGCGGATTGACCACATCCTGATCACCGAGACACTGAAAGCACGAGCCACTGGCTGCAAGATCGACCGTGCACCGCGCAAAAACAAGCAGCCCAGCGACCACACCCCGGTGGTGCTGACGCTGGACTGAAACAACAACGGACCCTGCACCAGCGCCCACGCCGGGCGCCTGACCCCATCACTCCAAGTGCAATTCCTGGATTTTGCGGGTGATGGTGTTGCGGCCTATGCCCAGTTTTTGCGCAGCCTCAATCCGGCGGCCCCGGGTGCAAGCCAGCGCGGTTTGAATCAGGCGCGATTCGAACCGGCGGCTCAAGGCATCCCAGACATCGGCACGGCCATCGGCCAGCAGAGCCAAGGCCTCGGCTTGCAGGGCATCTTCCCAGTTGCCTGCCCCGCCGCCAGTGGCCACGGAGACACCAGGATGGGCCACCAGCGGTGCGGGTGGCGCAGACGAGGCTTGGACACCCGGCGCTGATTGAGCCAACGCTGCAGGCAAGGCGGCGGTGGTGGCAACTTCCACCTTAGCCGCAATCAGCACCTCGGGCGGCAAGTCCTTCACGTCGATCAGTTGCGCTGGCGCCATCACCGTGAGCCAATGGCAAATGTTCTCCAACTGGCGCACGTTGCCCGGAAATTCGAAACCACTCAGCATTTGCAACGCGGAATCCGAAATCCGCTTCGGCTCCACGTCCAACTGCTTGGCGCTTTGCTGCAGGAAAAACCGGGTCAGCACCGGCACGTCTTCGCGCCGCTCGCGCAAAGCGGGGAGCCGCAGTCGAATCACGTTCAGCCGGTGGAACAAGTCTTCCCGGAAGCCACCTTCCTTGACCTGCTGCTCCAGGTTCTGGTGGGTCGCCGCCACCACCCGCACGTTGGCCTTGACCGCGCTGTGCCCACCCACGCGGTAAA
>CAZGDZ010000284.1:0-3449 GCA_964524855.1 uncultured Macromonas sp. | reverse complement strand
CGCCCTTGGTGGAACATGGCGTTGTCGCGGAACAGGTCGGCGTGCACCGGCCCACGCGGCAGGCCGGCGTAGGCCGGGCTGGCGGCCACGTGGTTTTGGTAGGCCAGCTCGCTTTGCAGCAACTGGGCCTGGGGTGCTTCCAGGTGGGGCAGCACCACCGGCACGGTGTCGTTCCACCAGGGCAGGCCGCGCAGGTTGGGTTGCTGGCGCGGGTAGTCCAGCCCGGCCAAGTGCATGCGTGCCAGCATGGAGCCCACTTGGGCACAGTGGTCGGGGGTGGGGGTCAGCTCGCTTTTGCCCAGCAACTTGTCCACCACGGCGGCCGGTTTGCCCTTCACCTTGTGCAGAATTTCCCCGCGCTCATCGGCCGCCGGTGCAGGCACCGGTATGCCTTTGTCGGCCAGGTGCTTCATCAGGTGCAGGTAAAACGGCAGTTGCTCGGCCGTCAGGCGCTCGAACAGCGTCAGCACATAGTCGTGCGGCTGCCCATCGCGTTCGCAGCTGACGAAGTAGTTGGTGTTCTCAATGCCCCCAGCAATGCCGACCAGGTTAGTCAACTCGCCCAAGTTCAACTTGCGCAACAGCGCCGCCGCGTCCTCGCGGGAAACTTCTGTAAAAACCGCCATGATTTAAAAGTTCAGCACGCGCCAGCTGCTTTTGCCGGTGCCGGTTTTGCCATCCTGGGCACGGCTGGGGTCGATCGGTTCCACCCGGTAGCCGGGCACATTGGTGTTGGTGTGCACCTCAATGCTGCGGGTTTGGCCACCCACGCGCAATTCTTCAATGCGGCTGCCGGCGTCTTCGTGGGTGATGCGCTCGGTTTTTTGTTCCAGCGTGGTCACCGGCTCCTGCACGGCGGCGGGTGCCTGGGCCCAGGCATGGGAAACCAGCAAGGCCGCGGCTGTCGCCCCAAGGGCGACGCGGCACCAGGGCGCGAACAAGTAGGGGGCAGCGGGGGAGTACATCCCCTGATTGTAGGCAATCCCCCAAAGCCCGTTTGGCCCGACAATGCTGGGCATGAGCGATTCCTGCAAAACCCTGGTGCTGGTGGATGGTTCCAGCTACCTCTACCGCGCCTTTCATGCCATGCCCGACCTGCGCGCCGTGCCGGGCGACCCGTCCAGCCCCGCCACCGGCGCCATACGCGGCATGATCAACATGATGCAGGCGCTGCAAAAGGAGCAGCCGGGCGACTACGTGGCTTGCGTGTTCGACGCCTCCGGCCCCACCTTCCGCGACGCGCTGTACCCCGAGTACAAAGCCCACCGCAGCCCCATGCCCGACGACCTGCGCGCGCAAATCGCGCCCATTCACGAGGTGGTGCGCCTGCTGGGCTGGACCGTGCTTGACGTGCCCGGCGTGGAGGCCGACGACGTCATTGCCACCCTGGCCACGGTGGCCGCCGCGCAGGGCGTGCGGGTGGTGGTCAGCAGCGGCGACAAGGACTTGAGCCAGCTGGTGAACGAACACATCACCATCATCGACACCATGAGCGGCAAAGTGCGCGACGTGTCCGGGGTGACGGCCGAATTCGGCGTGCCGCCCAGCCTGATGGTGGACTACCAGACCCTGGTGGGCGACACGGTGGACAACGTGCCCGGCGTGGAAAAAGTGGGGCCCAAAACCGCCGCCAAATGGCTGGCCGAACACGGCTCGCTGGAAGGCGTGCTGGCCAACGCCGACAAAATCAAAGGCGTGGCCGGCGAGAACCTGCGCAAGGCGCGTGATTGGCTGGTGACAGGCCGCCAGTTGGTGACCATGAAAACCGATTGCGACCTGACGGGCTTTGTGGCGGGCTTGCCGGCACTGGACGCCTTGGCCCAGCGCGAGCGCGAGGTGCCCGCGCTGCGCGAGTTCTATGAACGTTATGGGTTCAAGGGCTTGGCGCGCGCGCTGGGCGATGCGGGAGTGGCAGGCGCTGTGGCCGCAGCCCCTGCCGCCCAAGCCACCGCCGTCGGCGACACCGCCGATCTGTTCGGCGAACCCGCGCCCGGGGTCTCCAGCGTCACCGCCAAGCATTACGACACCATCCTCACCTGGGACGCTTTTGACGCGTGGCTGGCCCGCATCGAAGCGGCCGAACTGGTGGCGCTGGACACCGAAACCACCTCGCTCGACGAAATGCGCGCCGAGATCGTGGGCATTTCCTTCAGCGTGCAGCCGGGCGAAGCCGCGTACATCCCGCTGGCGCACAGCGGCCCAGCCGCGCCCGACCAATTGCCCTTGGCCGAAGTGCTGGCACGGCTGAAACCCTGGCTGGAAAACCCCCAAGCGCTCAAGCTCGGCCAACACATCAAGTACGACCGGCACGTGTTCGCCAACCACGGCATCGAGGTGCGCGGCTACGCTCACGACACCATGCTGCAAAGCTATGTGCTGGAAGTGCACAAACCCCACAACCTCGGCAGCCTGGGCGAACGCCATCTGGGCCGCAGCGGCATCAGCTACGAAGAGCTGTGCGGCAAAGGCGCCTCGCAAATCCCGTTTGCGCAGGTGGACGTGGCCAAAGCCGCCGAATATTCCTGCGAAGACAGCGACCTCACGCTGGACGTGCACCGTACCCTGTGGCCGCGCCTGCAGGCCGATGCCAAGCTGCGCACCATTTACGAGTTGGAAATTGCCAGTAGCGAAGCGCTCTACCGCATCGAACGCAACGGCGTGCTGATTGACGCGCCCACGCTGGCGCGGCAAAGCCACGAACTGGGCCAGCGCATTCTGCAGCTGGAGCAAGACGCCTACGACATCGCCGGCCAGCCCTTCAACCTGGCATCGCCCAAGCAGCTGGGCGAAATCTTCTTCGACAAACTGGGCCTGCCGGTGGTGAAGAAAACCGCCACCGGCGCCCGCAGCACCGACGAAGAAGTGCTGGAAAAGCTGGCCGAAGACTACCCGCTGCCCGCCAAAATCCTAGAGCACCGCTCGCTCAGCAAACTCAAGGGCACTTACACCGACAAGCTGGCCGCGCTGGCCCACCCGCGCACCGGGCGCGTGCACACCCACTACGCGCAGGCGGTGGCCGTTACCGGGCGTCTGTCCAGCAACGATCCCAACCTGCAAAACATCCCCATCCGCACGGCCGAAGGCCGCCGTGTGCGCGAAGCCTTTGTGGCGCCACCGGGGCATGTCATTGCCAGCGCCGACTATTCGCAGATTGAGCTGCGCATCATGGCCCACCTCAGCGCCGACGAAGCCTTGCTCAAGGCCTTTGCCGACGGCATGGACGTGCACCGCGCCACCGCCGCCGAGGTGTTTGGCCTCGCGGCCGACCAAGTCAGCAGCGAACAGCGCCGCTACGCCAAGGTCATCAACTTCGGGCTCATTTACGGCATGAGCAGCTATGGACTGGCCAAGGCGCTGGGCATCGACAACACGGCGGCCAAGAACTACATCGATCGGTACTTTCAGCGCTTTGCTGGCGTCCGCCACTACATGGACGAAACCAAGGCACA
>CAZGDZ010000283.1:0-3454 GCA_964524855.1 uncultured Macromonas sp. | reverse complement strand
TGGGCGCTTTTTGAGTTGCCCTGCTGGGTGGCGCGGGCCGTTTCGCTGCGTGGTGCGGGGCTGGTGGTCTCGGTTTTCATGCTGGGGGCCTCCAGTCGTTGTGGCCGTGGTGCTGCCGGTGCAGGTTGGCGGCCATTTCATCGTTGCTTTTCTGTTCTTGCCGCTGCAATTGGTGTTGCCAGGTTTGCTGGCGGCGTTCCAGGTACTTTTGCAGGCTGGCCAGGTCGCGCTCGGTCTGCAGCCACTGTTCGTGGCAATGCTCCACGTGCAACTGCAGCCGCTGCACCACTCCGTTCTGGAAAGTGACGGCATGGTCCAGCTTGCCCATGAAGGGTTGGTGGGTGCGCAGCAGCGCGGGGCTGAAGCACAGCGAGGCGCGTTGGCTCCAGCGTTGCAGCGATTCGGCGCTGTAGCCCTGCAGTTGCGTCATCTGCAACTGGGCCTGCTGGTGCTCGCGTTGGGCTTGGCCCAGCACTTGCAACGCCTCGTCGCGGCGGCGGGTGGCCACTTCGATCATGGTGTTCAGGGCGGCGCTGTCTTTCATGGCTGGCGGCCCTGGTGGGTGCGGGCGCCGCCGGGCGCGCCCAAGGTTTGGCCCAGCAGGGCCACGCTGTCGTTGAAAGGTGCTTTTTCCCGCATGTCCTGCATCAGAAAGCGCTGCATGCTCGGGAACAGCGCGATCGATTGGTCGGTTTCCGCGTCGCTGCCCGCCACATAAGCGCCCAGCTGAATCAAATCGCGGCTTTTTTGGTAGCGCGAGTACAGCTGACGGTAGCGCCGCGCTTGCTCCAGGTGCTGCTGGGTCACGACGTTGTGCATCACCCGCGAGGCCGACGCTTCAATGTCAATGGCCGGGTACACGCCCGATTCGGCCATGGCGCGCGACAGCACGATGTGGCCGTCCAGGATGGCGCGGGCCGCGTCGGCAATCGGGTCTTGCTGGTCGTCGCCTTCGGACAGCACGGTGTAGAACGCGGTGATGGAGCCTTTGCCCTCGGGGCCGTTGCCGCTGCGCTCCACCAGTTGCGGCAGTTTGGCAAAGCAGCTCGGCGGGTAGCCTTTGGTGGCCGGGGGTTCTCCAATAGCCAGAGCGATTTCGCGCTGCGCCATGGCGTAGCGGCTCAATGAATCCATCAGCAGCAGCACGTCCAGCCCGTCGTCGCGAAAGCGTTCGGCAATGGCGGTGGCGTAGTTGGCGCCTTGCATCCGCACCAGCGGTGGCGAGTCGGCTGGCGCCGCCACCACCACCGAGCGCTGGCGACCTTCCTCGCCCAGAATGTCTTCAATGAATTCCTTGACCTCGCGGCCACGCTCGCCAATCAGCCCGACCACAATGACATCGGCTTGGGTGAAGCGGGCCATCATGCCCAGCAGCACGCTTTTACCGACGCCTGAGCCCGCGAACAGGCCGATCCGTTGGCCGCGCCCCACCGTCAGCAAAGCGTTGATGGCGCGCACGCCGGTGTCCAGCGGCTGCCTCACCGGGGCGCGGTCCATCGCGTTGATGGGCGCGCGCTCCAGCGCCTCCACTTCCACGTTCAGCAACGGGCCTTGGTGGTCCATCGGGTGGCCATGGGCGTCCACCACCCGACCCAGCAGGCCACGGCCCAGGGGCAGGCGCAGCACGCCCCGGTCGCTGGGGGGCAGGGGTTTGGGTTCCTGGCCCAACCGGGGTTGGGGCCGGTACGGGGGCAGGGGCCGCACTCGTGCGCCGCTGCTCAGGCCTTGCACCTCGCCAGCGGGCATCAGGTAGGCACGGTCGCTGTTGAAGCCCACCACCTCGGCCAGCACGGCGGTGTCCGGATCGTCGGGCATGTCAATCACGCATTGCGAGCCCACCGGCACTTTCACACCTTGGGCTTCCAGCACCAGGCCGGCCACGCGGGTCAGCTTGCCGCTCGATTCCAGTGGCGTGTGTTGGCCTGCGGCCTGGCGGGCCACGGCCATGAACTGTTGCCAGCGGCGCTGCAGCGGAGTGTCAGACATCGGCCTGCTCCCCGGGGTTCCACGGGGCTTGCAGCCCCAGGTTGGCCACCGCGCGGGTCCAGCGTTTTTCCACCGTGGCATCGACCGCACCTTGGGCACTCTCCAGCACGCAACCGCCGGGGGCAATGCTGTCGTCGGCCACCAGTTTGACTGTGGTGGTGCCATCGGCCCAGCCGGTGCACAGCCATTCGGCATCGTGGGGGTGGACGCGCACCGTCGCCGGGCGGCCGTCTTCCACCGCCAGTGCCAGGGCTTCGTTCACCACGGCGCGCAAGGCTTCGGGGGCGGTGCTCAGTTCGGCGCGCACCACTTGGCGGGCCAAGTCGCAGGCCAGTTCCAGCAACTGGGCCGACAGGGTTTCCTCCAGCCGGGAGATGTCGCCTTGCGCCTGTTGCACCAGCTTGTCCAGACGCTTGGCGAGCTGCTGGATTTCTTGCTTCATCACCGGCTCCAGCGCCTGGCGGGCCTCCTGCGCACCGGCCAGTTTGCCGTCGTCAAAGCCCTGGTTGTAGGCTTGCTGGCGCGCTTCTTCCAGGGCTTCGGGTTCCACCGCATCGGCTGGCGGTTCGGGTTCCACGGCATTCTTGGCCAGCACGCTGCCGTCCATGGGGGCAAATTCCCACGCCGCCACTTCCACCACTTCTTCGCTGGGAATGAAGCGGTGGTAGTGCGTAGTGCGGTTAGAGGAAGGCATCGTCTCCGCCTCCGCCCAACACAATCTGGCCTTCGTCTGACAGGCGGCGCACCACCTTCAGAATGTCCTTCTGCTGGTTCTCCACCTCCGAAAGCCGCACCGGGCCCCGGCTTTCCAGGTCTTCGCGCAGCGCCTCGGCGGCCCGGCTGGACATGTTGCCCAAAATCTTTTCCTTGAGTTCGGTGCTGGCGCCCTTGAGCGCAATCACCAGTGCGTCCGACGCCACCTCCTTCAGCACCATCTGGACGGCCTTGTTGTCCAGCTTGAGCAGGTCCTCGAAGGTGAACATCTTGTCCATGATCTTCTGGGCCAGGTCCGGGTCGCTTTCGCGGATGGAATCGACCACGCTGCCTTCCAGGCTGGTGCCCAGCAGGTTGATGATCTCGGCGGCGGTTTTGACGCCACCCAGCGAGCTTTTGCGGATTTTGTCGCCACCGGCCAGCACCTGGTAGAGCGCCTCGTTCAGGTCTTTCAGCGCGGTGGGTTGTATGCCTTCCAGCGTGGCGATGCGCAGCATCACCTCGTTGCGGGTGCGCTCGGTAAAGTGTTTCAACACGCTGGCGGCGTGGTCCTGGTCCAAGTGCACCAGAATGGCGGCCAGGATTTGCGGGTGCTCGTTGCGCAGCAGCTCGGCCACCGAAATCGGGTCCATCCACTTCAGGCTTTCAATGCCCGAAACGTCGCCGCCTTGCAAAATGCGGTCGATCAGCAGTGCGGCCTTGTCGTCGCCCAGCGCGCGCTTGAGCACCGAACGCACGTAGTTGTCGGTGTCGG
>CAZGDZ010000282.1:0-3492 GCA_964524855.1 uncultured Macromonas sp. | reverse complement strand
AGCTGGCAGCCTAAGGAGGCGTTATGAGCACGATCCAAGTCGAGGTGGTCAGCGCTGAAGAGTCCATCTTCAGCGGTCCCGCCAAGTTTGTGGCGCTGCCGGGTGAGGCAGGCGAGCTGGGCATTTTGCCCGGGCACGTTCCGCTGATCACCCGCATCAAGCCCGGAGCCGTGCGCATCGAGAAAGCCGATGGTGGCGAGGAGTTCGTGTTCGTCGCCGGCGGTATTCTTGAGGTGCAGCCCAAGGTGGTGACCGTGTTGAGCGACACCGCCATCCGTGGCAAGGACCTGGACGAAGCCAAGGCCAACGAGGCACGCAAGTCGGCCGAGGAAGCCCTGAAGAACGCCAAGAGCGACGTGGACCTGGCCAAGGCCACGTCCGAGCTGGCGGTCATGGCCGCCCAGATCGCCGCGCTGCGCAAGTTCCGCCAGAAGAAGTGAGCGGTGACGTCTTCGGACGTTGCCTCTTCCTCGAAAACTGCCTCACTGCAGGCGGTTTTTTTATGCCTTGGCAGATGTTGGCACAATACCGCCATGCGACGACCTTTACCTCCCGATGCCGGTGTGGACACCTTGGAGCAAGCCTTTTACGAGGCACTGCAACGGGGTGATGTGGACGCGCTGATGGCGTGCTGGGTAGACGAGGATGAGCCGGTTTGCATCCACCCCGGTGGCGCTCGCTTGTGCGGCTTGCCGGCGGTTCGGGATGCGTTTGCGCTGATGTTTGAGCGCGGCGGCGTGTCTTTGCGGGCCGAAGTGGTACACCGTGCCAGCGTGGGCAACACCGTGGTGCACAGCGTGGTTGAGACGGTGGATGTGCCCACCGATGATGGGCTGATCCAGGCCTCGGTCTGGGCCACGAACGTGTACGTTGCCACGCCTCAAGGTTGGAGGCTGCTGGCCCACCACGCCAGTCCCGGGCCGCAACAGCGCGAGGTGGAGCGACGCCCGCCCGCCAGCCAATTGCTGCACTGATGGACGGCGATGTGGCATTGAAGGCCCCGTGGTGGCTGCCCGGTGGCAATGCGCAGACCATTTGGTCGGCTTTGTACGCCCGTGCGCCTGCAGCGGCGATGCTGCCTTGGCGCCGTCAGCGTTGGACCACGCCCGATGATGACTTTATGGACGTCGATCGTGTGGGGGCGCTGACGGCGGCGGATCAGCCGTTGCTGGTGTTGTTCCATGGCTTGGAGGGATCGTCGGCCAGCCCTTACGCACGGGCGTTTGCCCGGTTGGCGTTGGACCGAGGGTGGCAATGTGCGGTGCCCCATTTCCGGGGTTGTTCGGGCGAAATCAATTGGGCACCACGTGCTTACCATTCCGGAGATCACGAAGAAATCGCTTGGGTGTTAGAGCGCTTGAAGGCGGAGGCGCCTACACGCCGAATGGTCGCGGTGGGCATTTCCTTGGGCGGCAATGCGTTGATGCGTTGGGCGCAGGAAGCGGGGCACACTGCGGCACGGACGGTGGCGGGCGTCGTGTCGGTCTCCTCGCCCTTGGACTTGGCCGCTTCCGGCTCGGCCATCGATCGGGGATTCAACCGTTGGATCTATGCCCGAATGTTCTTGAAA
Organism: uncultured Macromonas sp.; assembly: GCA_964524855.1. Lineage (GTDB taxonomy): Bacteria > Pseudomonadota > Gammaproteobacteria > Burkholderiales > Burkholderiaceae_C > CAZGDZ01. The sequence goes on along the minus strand of CAZGDZ010000282.1, from coordinate 1,922 downwards.
ACCATGCGGCGCAAGGCGGAGCAGAAGTGGCGCCAGTTCCCCGGGCTGTTTGACCTGGAGCGGGTGCGTCGCGCCACCACGTTGTACGAATTCGACGACGTGTTCACCGGTCCTTTGCACGGCTTTGCGGGTACCTGCGATTACTGGCATCGGGCTGCCGCCAAGCCCCGCATGAGTGACATCCGCGTCCCTGCGCTGGCCCTCAACGCCTTGAACGACCCGTTTGTGCCGGCGTTCTCCTTGCCTCTCTCCACCGAGGTGGGTTCGCATGTGACGCTGTGGCAGCCCAGCGAAGGCGGGCATGTGGGGTTTTGTACCAGTGGAGCAGAGGGCTTTCCGGGCCATGTGATGGCCATGCCCGAACGCGTCTGCGCCTGGTTGGCGCAGGCCATGGGGCAAGAAGGGCGTTGGCATGGATGAAATCGTCAAAGCCGCAATGGCCAAGTGGCCGAACGTGCCCGACTGTTACGGTTGGTTGGGGCTGGACGCTCGGGGCCGCTGGTGGATGCGGGATGCTGATGCGCAGGCTGCGGGCCCTTTTGCGGGGACGGGAGCCCATCTTCAAAGTCGTGGCAGCGAGCTGAAACACGAGAAACTGATCGATTTCATTGGACGCAACTACGCGACCGACGAGCGAGGGCAGTGGTTTTTTCAGAACGGGCCGCAGCGGGTCTATGTCGAATTGGCACTCACCCCTTGGATCTGGCGCCTGCAGACGGACGGCAGCGTGATCAGCCACACGGGGCGCACCGCCACGTACCAAGACTGTTGGCTGGACGATGAAGGTCGCCTGTACTTGAGCTGTGACTTGGGCCTGGGCGTGGTTCACACGCTGGACATGGCCTTGGCCGCAGACCGGGTGGAGGCGGGCATTTGGACGCCGCAATCGTGCGACGTTGAAACCTTGCCTGCCCGTTACGGTTATGTTCTCAGCCCGTGGGCGCAAGCCGTGGGCTTGCCACAACCTCTGTAGCGCCCAACAAAAAGCCCAGCGAAAGCTGGGCTTGATGGGTTGGTTGGCACCTGGGCTTATTCAGCCGGTTTGGCGGGTGCTGCCGGTTCGCTGAAGGATGCGCCGCCAGCGTTGGCCAAGTGCACCACTGCACGGGCGATCTCCAGATCCTCGAATGCACCGCCGCCTTGTGCGCCCATTGCGCCTTTGCCTTTGAGTGCGGACTCCACGAGTTTGTCCAGACCTTGGCCTAGGCGGGCCGACCAGTCGCCTGCGGCACCGAATTTGGGCGCGCCCACCAAGCCAGCGTCGTGACAGGCGGCGCATTGGGCCTTGTAGACATCTGCGCCAGCTTGCAGCGGGCGGTTGGCATCGCGGAGTTCAACCGCGCCGACACGTTGAATGCGTTGGGCAGTTGCCAATTCGGTGTTCACCGCGCCCGCTGCGGGCTTGTCGGCTTTGGTGACGTAGAACACCAAACCGATGATAAGGAACACAGGCAACACGAAAGAGAAGAACGACGTCCACAGCAATTGCTTGGGCGTCTTGATCGGACCGGTGTGGGAGTCGTGCGCGTTGTCGCTCATGGTTTCCTCAATGGGGCGGGCTGTTCGGTGCCTGCGCGGTTGCCGTGCAGGGAAGCCTCTAATTATAGCCAGTACAGGCCTTTGGCCGTCAAAAATGAATGCTCACTGTTAGAATGCTCGTGTTGCGCGGCTGTAGCTCAGTGGATAGAGTATTGGCCTCCGAAGCCAAGGGTCGCAGGTTCGATTCCTGCCAGCCGCGCCAACATGCTTGACTTTGCGGGGTAATCACTGCCCCGGCCGACAAGTCCTGCTGCTCAACTTCCCCATCTGCATCGCGACCATGAAAAAAGCCCTCTCATCGCTGAAAGGGCTTGATTCGTATCGGTATTTTGGCTCCCCGACCTGGGCTCGAACCAGGGACCTACGGATTAACAGTCCGGCGC